>JAUVAR010000141.1 GCA_030591625.1 Candidatus Zixiibacteriota bacterium | reverse complement strand
CTTATCGATTGCAGTCTGAATATCATTGTACTGTTCCGGCAGCTCACGAGTCTCACCCTGCCATTGATCGAATGAATAGCGGGTGAATTCTCTTTTGAGGGCAGAGTCCGAATCAACATAAGGAAGATTTTCAGATGCCAGTTCGAATAGTTTCCACACAATGATCGCATCATCGAGCGCCCGATGAGTTTGAGACTGAGTTATCTTAAAATGTCTCGCCAGCGCAAGCAGGGAATAGGAATCAAGCCCCGGATGCAACTTGCGATAAATATCAACAGTATCTAAAACTCTGTTTTTAGGCAGGTTCATGCCGGCACGATCAAGTTCTGAACCTACGAATGAAATATCGAATAGTGCATTATGGGCTATAAGAATTGAATCATTTCCACAAAAATCAAGGAAACGATTCAAGACCGGTTCAGCTCGGTCAGCATCTTTTACCATAGTGTCAGTAATGCCATGCACATTGACTACTTCAAGTGGGATATTTCTTTCCGGGTAAATAAGCTCCCCAAAACGCTCGACCGTTGGATTTCCAAGTCGAAACTTGACAGCCCCGATTTCAACCAGACGGTTAGCGGCAGCCCATAGGCCGGTTGTTTCGGTGTCAAATGCCACAAAATCAATGGTTTGCAGAAAATGATCATCCATCTTTTGCCATCTCATAAGTTCAGTATGGACTTTTTCATAACGATTGACAATTAGTTTTTCTTTATTAAATTTCAGATTATGAGAATAACCAGAACCAGTCGATCAAAAATATCAGCGACCGGCGTTTCTCGGGCAGTCAATTCCGCCGCCGACCAATACAATTCTCTGTCTGGCTCCGGCCTTCAAGACGAATAGCTTTATTCCAACATCGCTCGCAGATTTCTATCTGCTCAATTAATAAAGATCAATATCAGAATCTTAAGAGGAATATATGTCACTAATTCTAAACGGCTCAGGCCTTACAATCGAAAAACTTGTCAAGATAGCTCGTCATAACGAGAAAGTCGAACTCTGTCCCGATGCGCTCACTCAAATGCAAAAGTGTCGGGCGATGGTCGAGCGTAAACTCGAGGCACGCGAAATCATGTATGGTATCAATACCGGAATCGGTGAATTCTCAGAAGTTGTTCTGACCGACGAACAAGTGCAGGACTTTCAAAAATATCTTATCTATAATCATTCAGCCGGGATTGGTGATCCTGCTCCGTTGGAGTATGTACGAGGTGCGATGGTTGGGCGTATCAATGTCCATGCCCACGGGAATTCCGGTGTGCGACCAATTATTACTCAAACATTGATTGAGATGCTCAACAAGGGTGTGACACCATTTGTTTGTCAGAAAGGTTCTGTCGGAGCATGCGGTGATCTTGCGCCAATGTCGCAGGTTGCACTATTGTTGCTCGGTGAGGGACAAGCGTATTACAACGGCGAACTTTTGGAGGGTGCCGTCGCAATGAATCGTGCAGGCATCGAAGTACCCGGACTTGAAGCGCGAGATGGTTTAGCGACTATCAATGGCTCAAATGTTTTGACCGCGATGAGTGCAATATTGCTATACGACACAGACCGATGGCTAAAGCAGGCAGAGATCGGTGCAGCTATGTCTCTGGAAGCACTCAAAGCAAACATGCGACCATACAGTGCCAAGCTGCATGAAATACGAGGCTTCTCTGGTGCTGTTCGTTCTGCTGAAGCTATTCGTAAATTGGTTACAGGTGGTGATCTTGCCGAAGAGCGTGTCAAATGTAAAGTTCAGGATGCTTATTCAATGCGCTCAACCCCACAGGTAGTCGGAGCAGCGCACGATGCGGTCAGGTGGGCACGTTCGCAGGTAGAAATCGAATTGAACGGGGTAGGGGACAATCCGATATTCTTCCCCGATGAAAATATCCAAATCTCAGGTGCAAATTTCCAGGGGACACCTGTTTCACTTCCGATGGACATGATTGGTGCAGCGATCACTATGGTCTCAGTTATGTCCGAGCGCAGAATGAACCGTCTTAACAACCCAGCTCTCAGCGTCGGACTGCCACCCTTCCTGACCAAAGGTGCCGGCATGTTCTCAGGACTTATGTTAACACAATACACCGCCGATTCATTGATTGTCGAACAACGTATTTTATCTGCACCGGCGTCAATTCAATCTATTCCGGCCGCTGCCGATCAGGAAGATTTTGTTTCAATGGGTATGAATACAGCAATCAAGAACACCCAGATTCTTGATAATGCTTATGGCGTTCTTGGAATTGAAATCATGGCTGCAGCGCAGGCGCTTGATCTGCGCGACTACAAATTTGGTGCCGGTGTAACAAAAGCGCATGAAGTTGTGCGCAGGTATGTAGAATTTCTCGACATAGACCGTCCGTTGCACAAGGATAATACCGCGATGCAAAATTTGGTTAAGTCATGCGAGATTTTAGAAGAAGTAGAACAGGCAGTAGGCTCTTTAGCTTAGTAAAACTTTATGAATGTTGTGTTGGGTCTTGATTCCGTGTGAACGGAATTGTGACCCGACACGTTAACCTTGGAGAGACAATGGCGACAGGTCACACCTCCGCCAGAGGTGGACGCAAGACCTATCGCAGTTATCCAAAGTGGTAGTTTTGGTAAGTTTATAAGAACTGAACCTATTATTATTTATCAACAGGCGGAACCGATAACATCTCGGCCGCCTGCATGATATATCGTGCACGTCTTTGAAGTCGATAATAATCAAGAGTCAAGCTATCTTCAACTCGTTTCATTTTAGACCCAGCGCCAGATAGTCTCAGCAAAACAGAACTTCTTCCAATCATTTCATGATACCAGTCAACTCGATCCTCAGATAATCCTACATAAATACTTGTATTCACAAAAGCAAAACCATTGTCCGAAGAATCAAGCCTGTTAAGATCACGCCCAAATCCCGAATAGATAAATTCACCCCCCAAGTGCCCCATAAGTGTAGGAATAATATCTGTCTGACTACCAAGCTTCGATACACGAAGTGCCGAATCTCCCAACAATGTGGGCGAGTATAACAATAGCGGAATATGATAGTTGACAGGGTTGATATAAGCCCACCCATAGCGCCACCTGCAATGATCGGCGGTCATCATAAAAATTGTAGAATCAAACTCAGGCCGTTGACTCATGCTGTTCATGAATCCTCCGAACGCATAATCTGCATACGCCTGCGAATTTAGTTCCTTCGACAAGATAGAATCATCGAAATATTTTTGAACCGATGAATCAGGCAGATCAAATGGTTCATGGTTACTCAAAGTCAGGACAGTTATATGAAAAGGTCGTGGAAGAGAATCACATAACGCAATGACACGTTCAAATACTACATGGTCCGGAACACCCCATTCGGTCCAGCTATCTTCCGATGCAAAATCAGTTTCTCCAATCAAACGATCATAGCCGTGTTGACGAAAGAACCCCTCCATATTATCGAACAACAAATCACCACCATAGACAAAAACATTGTAATATCCTCGGTCATTGAGAATCTTAGATAAGACCGTTGTAGGGACACGAGCATCATATCTTGAAAGTAACGAACGTCCCGGTAGAGAAGGGAAACTGCAAAGAACAGCAGCGAGGCCATAGTTTGTCCTTGTGCCAGAAGCGAAAAAGTTATCGAACAATATTCCATGATTAGACAGACTGTCAAAGTATGGGGTAACACCATAAGTTGCACCAAGCACCGATGTGTTCCTACCCGACCAGCTCTCTGAAATAATCGTGACTAAGTTAGGTCTAAAGCCAAACTGTTCAGGATTATTTATCTTTTGATACATCGATTGCCCCGGTTCAAGCCATTCATTGCCAGGCTGACCAAGCATCACCTGCACCGAATCAATTGCGGTTTTCAATTCTACAAATTTAAATCGTTCATTATCATTCATTCCGGCGAGACGTGGATCATGTCCCTGTTCAAACCATGCAGCACCGAGCGTGAATAGTCCATTCAAACCAAGTTGATTTACAAAATGATGTTGTGTGATATATGCGAGCGACCATTTGATACCGGTTATTCCGAGTCGTCCTCTAATCCCAATTCCGAACATTACGATCAGCAGGACAAACCATACAATGTGTGAAGTGATATTGAATCTATGTTGTGCTAAAATAGAAATATTCCATAGCTTGATAAGAATGAAAATTATCAACGGCACCGCTAATAATATTACAGCAAGATAGAAATTCGCTCTTGGGTCCGACTTGATAAGGAACCAGAACGTATCACCCTGTCCAAAGTATTCAATTACTCTAAAGTCGAGATGCGAATTGAAGTATGAATAATATCTGATATCACTAAGAATAGATATGACAAAGAAACAGAATATTGTCCCAATAACTGTAATGACAGGCCATTTAGTTTTTGGGAATAATCGTCCCATCCATGGAAGTATTAGAAGTAACGGAGCTAAGAATGCGAGCACAATCACAGTATCAAATCTCAAACCGATAAAGAATGCGTGCAGAATGGTGAGAGTATCAACAGGCAGAGCGTCCGGAGCTCGATCAAAATAAAATAGAAGCCGTCCGGCAGACAGGATTGATATCCCAAGAAAATAAGAGAAGATTAGAAAGATGTACGACGACGATAGTCTTGTTCGTTGACTTATCTTTTCAATTTGTTGTAATAACGGCATGCACAGAATTTACATCTGTACAGCCTTAAGTCAAGAGATGAAACGAATGGATTATAAACTGACTTAGACTGACATTCAATTTCTATAGGCAATACCTGACAGGTGTTACCTGTGCTATTCATCTTCGATAACAACAGCAGTCCCATAAACCAACAGTTCCGCCGCGTTTTGCATCATTGATGAGGTTGAAAACCTTACCATTGTGATCGCATTGGCACCTTGTTCTTTAGCCTGAGCTGTCATACGATCAATTGACTGCTCACGTGACTCGGCCAGCATCTTGGTATAGTCAGTAATCTCGCCTCCAACCATATTACGAAAAACCGCAGCGATATCTCGTCCAATATGACGAGCGCGAATAGTATTTCCTTTGACCAAACCAAGTGTCTTTACAATTTTCTTACCATGTATATGTTCAGTAGTTGTCAAGATCATCTTTCTACCTCTTTGTAACGGTCACGGTTGTAAGCAAATAAACGTTCACGGCCATAAGAGACCAGTAAAAAGATTGATCCACCACCTAAGGCAGTAGCTCCTATTTTGAACCATAATGGTGATTCAGGATTGGCGTAAAGTTCGCTGAATACCTCAAACATCCCAAAGCAAAGAATTAAAATTGCACCCAATGAAAATAATATCCAGCCGATCCCTCTTTCGGTCCGACGATATATTGACTGCCAGTAGCCGTCCCATACTTCATCGGGGAGGTCCGTATAATGCATCATATCGGTTACCTTTTTCAGTTTTCGGAACTCATCGAGTTCCGCTCTTAGCTCAGAGTTATTTTCAAGCTCTTTCTCGAAGTTGATTCGCTCAGCTTCCGAGAGTTCGCCATCGACATAGCCCGAGAGCATCTGATTTAGCCTGTCATCCATCAGAGCGCCTCATAATTGTCGCAAGTTTTTTTCGTGCATAGTATAATCGTGACATAACAGTACCTTTCGGTATGTCAAGTGCTGTTGCAATTTCATCGTATGATAAGCCCTGGAAATGCTGCATGACGATAATTTCGCGATCCTCAAATGGGAGTTCCATCATACCTTCACTCAATGCCCGGCTTGTTTCTTTTTGAATAGTTTCTGCTTCCGGGTTGTCCGATGCCACAAGCAAATATTCAGATGATTCTAAATCGACCATCCGATTATCGCGCGTTGTTCGTTTGCGGAGCCATGTACGGCTCAAGTTGGCAACGATAGTATAGAACCAGGGGAGGAACGGTTTGTCGTTATCGAATGTGTCAGCCGAACGATAGACCCGAAGGAACGCTTCCTGCGAGATATCGAGCGCATCATCACGGTTACCGACCAGACCGATAGCCATGTTGTAGGCAGTTTTCTTGTGTCTTTCGACTAACTGCCTTAGGGCGCTTTTATCACCTTTGCCGATATTCATAACGAGTGCTACATCAGTTTCCATCATATCTGTTTTCCTGTCAACTGGCATACTTCTGTTCCGTTAGAATATTCAAACAAATTTTAAAGTTTTTTGGTGTTCACAACTGCCTGTAATACAATTGATTGTAATACAGTTGTTTATAGGATAGTAGTCAAGTTTTATTCGGGGTTTTGGGTGTTATGGGTCCTCTGGGTGCCCCGCCCCTTGGGGTGGGTTCCTTGAATGATTGTTTGATTGATCTTGTCTGGGTGGCCCATCCGCTTGCGGTAGGTTCCTCTTAACTTGCTCTTGAAGACATTTGTAGATATAATAGGGCATGACAAAACTCCGGCATTTCGATAAGCTTGGTACTGGGCGATTCGTAACTTTCAGTACATATCGACGCCACCAATTATTAAAACACAAAGCTGTAGCTGAATTGTTTGTGTCATCTTTGGAACAAATTAGAAATAAACATACGCTAAAACTGTGGGGATATGTAGTAATGCCCGATCATGTTCATCTGGTATTGCTCCCGTGTGAAACTAAGGGCAGCATTTCTCTTGGCAGAATCATTGGAGAATTGAAATCTATATCCGCAAGATCAATCTTACATCATCTGCGTTCAGTAGAGGGATTTGATGTTGGATATTTAACAAGGAAGGACGAGTCTGTTTCATTCTGGCAACGTCGTTTTTATGATCACAACTGTCGAAGTGCAGAAATTGTTATTGAGAAGATAAACTATTGTCACAATAATCCAGTTGTACGTGTGCTTGTTGATAAGCCAGAGAAATGGCAGTGGTCAAGTTTCAAGTGGTATGCAGGAGAAACAGATGTCCCGATAGAAATGGATGAACTACAATGAGAACACAAACACAAGAGAGAGAG
>JAUVAR010000101.1 GCA_030591625.1 Candidatus Zixiibacteriota bacterium | reverse complement strand
TTACAACCGCACCGGGCAAAAATGGTATTACTCCAACCTGCATCAAAGTTTCACCTGGTACAAAAGCTGAGAGCCATGTGACACCACACAGAAGGATTAGAGCAGTACCTAAAGTCATTGCAATAATAGATTTAACATAACCACGATGCCAGCCCTTATCGGCTGCCCAACCAACCGCAAAGGCAGCGACCATGAATCCGGCAATATATCCACCAGATGGTCCCATGAGAACTCCAAGTCCTGCTTTACCTTCAGCAAATACCGGCAAGCCAAGAGCTCCTTCAATAATATAGGCACTAACAACTGCTACCCCTCTGGTTCGACCAAGGGCCATTGCTACTAAAAGGACACCAAACGTCTGTCCGGTAATAGGAACAAGTGGCAAAGTGATTGCAATTTGTGCGCAAAGTACGAGCAGGAGATTGAATCCGGCCAGTACAGCAAATTGAGCCAGACGGCTATCTGGTTTGACAAGATCATATATTGTGACAGAATTGGAGTGAGCGTTCATTTTGGTACCTTTCTAAAGTATTGACAAATAACTATACAAAGTCTATCTTATATATACAAGTGGAAACTAATCCGGACAGGTACAAGTACAAGCACAAGTACATTTTTTATAGACAGCCATCAGGTCCCTGATCCGACAGTACTCTTACTGGAGGCAGATTGATGCATTATCGAAAAGCTATAGTAACTCTTACCGCCATTTTCCTGATTGGCTCTGGCATCAATGCACAGGAATGCGGGGACGTGAATGGTGACGGCAACCAAAACATAGTGGACATAACCATTATACTCTGTTCGATTTTATCGGATGGTAGCGATTGCGATCCCTTTTATCCGTCCGTCGCTGACATAGATGGCCGGGCTGGAATTACTATCGCTGACGCTTCTGCCCACGTTGACTCTCTACTAAACGGCCAATCGCTTGATTGTTCCGCAGCCGGCTCCTACAGCTTCCCCCTCTCGGTTGAGGACACGCTATTCATGCCTGCGTTCGGCGCAATTCCAGAGGATATTTTAGAATTAAGACTTCCGATCAAAGTCGCTTATTCGGAAAATGTCGATGCCTTCTATCTCCCGATACTGCCTAATCCCGGACCAAACTGGGAGTTCACCGGTGTCCAATCAAATTCTGGTACGGCAGCCGCCGGATCCTACAGTAGCATTGGAGATACAGCCATCATGCACGGAATTAATATTGAGTATATTGGCAATAAGTTTGTGCGTACCAACACTTCCCAAGTTCTTATTTATGAACGCATCGCCCCAGGTCCATCAACAGTTACACCAACATTGATCGATCGAGATGGTGTATTGAAATACGGTCTTGAAAAGGATGGTGATATGATCCGTCCCACAGTTGTTTATACGACCTATTTCCTACCAGATGATACGATTCTTGTTTCAGAATCAAGTCTGCACTTTGAATCTGCGTCAGGTAACCCATCACCTGATAGTGTGATGATTCATTTTACGTCTAACAATGATCGCTTTCTTCAGTTCTCATTGACACCCTCCGAACCGTGGATTCAGATTATATCATTTACAATGATTGAACAAGGCACACCTGACTCTGTTCTTGTCACAATAAATAGCTCGCTCGCACCTGTTGGTTCGAGTTTTGGAACTATCACAGTTATGCCATGGGATGAATCTGTTACACCATCTGTAGAACAGATAGAAATCACTGCAGAAGTCCTGCCCCCACTCTTATATCCGTCGGGTGATTTTGATTGTGATGGGGTCGTCGATATAGCTGACCTCACGTACCTGATCCTCTATCTTTTCATGGATGGGACGACACCTGAACATTGTAATTAAGATCAGTCAAGTGAGATTTCATTCACGAGACTTCTAAAACATTGACAGATCACTATATTTAGTATATATTACGTAATAAACTGAGACTAATCCGGACAGGACAAAACCCAACAGAATAGCAACAGCATCATTGCCCGGACCCTAAATCTCTTACTGGAGGCGGATCTATGTTTGGTCGAATGTTAATCTTGTCAATATTGATTCTTTTTTTAACCTGCTCAAGTATAAGCGCTCAGGAATGTGGCGATGCAGACGGCGATGGCAGCCTGAATATTATGGATGTAATTACGATGATGTGTTCGATACAGGCCGTTCCAGGTTCATGCTATCCGATATTTTCTGATGTTGCCGACGTTGACGGTCGTAATGGACTCACCGTCTCAGATGTTGCATATCACTGGGACTTTCGATTTAACGGTGGACCACCCCTTGACTGCTCTGAGGCAGATACATATAGCTTCACAATCTCTACCGAAGATACAGTGTTTTTACCTGAAATTGGTCCTATCCCCGAAGAAATTAACACGTTAATTCTTCCTATCAATGTATCGTTCACTGAAAATGTTCATGCATTTTATCTTCCGATGCTTCCAAATCCAGGACCTAACTGGCAGCTTACTGAAGTCGTTTCCGTATTAGGAGAAAGCCAACCAGGTGGTAATATTGTTCATCTTTTAGATACAACAGTTTTATCTGGAGTCGAACTTTTCAGCATAGTCCATAGCGGCACTTCGTTTACTCTCAAATATACACGCATTGGCTCCGGACCCTCCGCTATTACACCAAGCCTTGTAGACCGTGGGGGGGTTCTAAAGTATGGAGTCGCAAAAGATGGTGATATGTTTCGCCCTACAGTTGTCTATTCTACCGTTCTCATTCCCGTTGATACAATCCTTGTGTCAGAATCAAATTTACACTTTGACGCAATATCAGGTAGCCCATCTCAAGACAGTATGATGATTCATTTCACTTCAAACTTTAACAATAATTTACAGTTTTCTTTAGCATCGTCCGAACCGTGGATTCGAATCAAACTGTTTACGGTTGGGGAACTAAGCACACCCGATTCTGCCGAAATTTCTATCAACAGTTCACTCGCTCCGATTGGAACAAATTTTGGAGTTATAACAGTGGTGCCTGGGGATGAGTCTGTTTTTACATCTGTGGAACAAATAGAAATTACTTCTGAGATTTCTCCGCCATTACTTTATCCGATCGGAGATTTTACCTGTGATGGGGTGGTCGATATTGCCGACCTTACGTACTTTATTTTATACCTGTTCATAGGTGGCCCAATGCCAGTACAATGTCAGTGAGATAAATTGCTTAGATTTTATCGCCAAGCTCTTTGACCAATTCACGAGATATAACAAGACGCTGAATCTCTGATGTGCCTTCGCCTATTTCGCAAAGTTTGACATCACGCCAGATACGTTCAGCCGGATAGTCACCTGTCCTGTATCCAACAGCGCCAAGCACACCAATCGCAGTTGCAGCTGCACGAGTGGCAACTTCCGATGCAAACAGCTTACACATAGCAGACTGTTTCGAGAACTGTATTTTAGCATCTTTCATCTGTGAAGCTTCGTAGATCATCAAGCGAGCTGCCTGAATTTCTGTTGCCATGTCGGCCAGTTTTTTCTGAATCATTTGATTGGAAGCGATTGGTTTCCCAAACTGTTTGCGTGTTGCCGCATACTTAACCGCACAATCAAGCGCACCCTGAGCCAGCCCCAAGGCCATTGCACCGATAGAGACACGTCCACCATCGAGAGTAATCATGGCAACTTTGAAACCCTGACCAATTTCCGCGAGTTGGTTTTCGAGAGGTGCTTTCATATCATCAAAATGAAGGAACGCTGTGTCTGAGCCACGCAGTCCCATTTTGTTTTCTTTCTTACCGACCGAATAACCATCCCAATCTTTATCGAAAATAAAGGCTGTGATTTCACGGTCGTTCGGGTCTTCGGTTGTCTTTGTCGTTGCTACTGTCGCGAACGCTTTAGTCGCCGATGTTATCCAACACTTTGAGCCATTGACCAACCAATGATCATCCTTCTTGAGGGCAACAGTACGCGTTCCACCCGCATCAGAACCAGCATCAGCTTCCGAGAGTCCAAACGCCATCAGTTCACCTTGGGCTGCTCTTGTAAGATATTTTTCTTTTTGAGCATCAGTACCAAATCGTAGAACCGGGTAGCAACCAAGAGAATTATGGGCTGCAACAGTTATTCCTGACGATCCACAGACACGCGATATTTCTTCGACAGCGATTGAGTAACAGACTGTATCGATAGGTTGACCCCCATATTTTTCGGGGATTAACATCGATAATAATCCGATATCGGTCATCGGCTTGATATGTTCGTTTAAAAACCTTTGATCATCGTCGAGTGTCCGAGCAACAGGTTCAATTTTCTCAAGCGCGAAAGCGCGTATTTTTTCTCTATATTCTAACTGATGCTTTTCGAGCACTATATTAATCCTTCAATAAATCGCGAGCGATGACCATTTGTTGTACTTCTGTTGTGCCTTCATAGATTTCCGTTACACGAGCATCTCGGAAATATCGTTCGACTGGATACTCTTTTATATAACCGTAACCGCCATGAATTTGCAATGCTTCGTTAACAACATAATTTGCTGTCTTGGAACAGAACAGTTTTGCCATTGATGCTTCTCTTGAACACGGTTCGCCTGCATCCTTAAGTTGTGCAGCACGGTAGGCTAATAACCGTCCGGCATCTATACGTGTAGCCATCTCAGCAATTTTGAATTGGATTGCCTGGAATTTAGAAATTGATTTCCCGAACTGTTTGCGCTCTTTGGAATACTTAATTGCTTCTTCAAGAGCAGCCTGGGCGATACCAACTGACTGCACCGACACACCGATACGTCCGAGATTAAGAATAGTCAAGGCCATTCCGAAACCTTTACCAATTTCACCGAGAAGATTTTCTTTCGGTACTTTTACGTCCTGAAAATTGATCTCACGAGTATCACTTGCTTTGATACCACATTTCTTTTCGGCCGCACCAATAGTTACACCTTCCCAATCAGGCTCAACGACAAAACAGGAAATTCCTTTGTGTCCACCCTCGGGATCAGTCTTGGCGAAGACAATCAATACTCCGGCATAAATCGCACTCGTCACAAATGCCTTCGTACCATTAATAAGATAATGATCACCTTTATCTTCGGCCGTTGTTGCCAGCGATGCTACATCGGTACCGGCGTTTGGTTCGGTCACACAGTAGGCACCAATCCGTTCACCGGTTGCCATTTGAGGCAGGTATTTCTTTTTTAACACTTCGGAGCCAAATTGATTTACAATTTCGCAAGTCAATGAATTATGAACAGAGAGCATGATTCCAAATCCGGCCGAAGCAGCAGAAATCTCTTCAAGCACGCCAACAAACGAGGTTGTCCCAAATCCGAGACCACCATACTCTTCGGGAACGACAAAACCAAAATAGCCCAGTTCGGCACATTCTTCGATTAAGTCTTTGGGAGTTATTTCCTTCTCGTCAAACTCCATCGCCCTCGGATAGATTCGTCGGTCAGCCAGTTCTCTGGCCATCTGTTTGAGTTCGAGATCATCTTCTGTCAGCTTGAAATCCATTCTATTCTCCGTCTTACTTGTTTTCGTAGTTGTAGAATCCACGACCCGATTTCCGTCCTAAGTATCCGGCTTGTACCATCTTCTTAAGGAGTGGACATGGTCGATACTTGGGATCGCCAAGGCCGTCGTGCATTACTTCCAAAATTGCCAAACAAACGTCAAGTCCAATGAAATCAGCCAGAGCAAATGGTCCCATCGGGTGACCCATACCAAGCTTCATCACATTGTCTATCGCTTCAACCGTACCTACTCCCTCCATGTGGGAATAGATCGCTTCATTAATCATCGGCATTAAAATTCTGTTCGCTATAAATCCGGGGAAATCATTTACTTCCACCGGAATTTTCCCAAGCTTTCGTGATAATTCTTCAATCAAAGCAAACGTTTCATCAGATGTTGCCATGCCGCGAATCAGTTCGATCAGTTTCATCATCGGAACCGGATTCATAAAGTGCATACCGATAAACTTATCGGCACGTCCGCTCGCTGTTGCCAACTGAGTGATCGGAAGCGACGATGTATTCGAAGCTATAATCGTATCTGGTCCCGCTATTTTTGCCAGCTCATTAAATATCTTCTCTTTTACAGCCAGATTTTCAGTCACTGCTTCAATAATAAGCTGAGAGCTTGAGGCTGCAGAAAGATCGGTCGAAGTTTCAACACGACCCAGCGCTGCCGACTTGTCATCTGCGGTGATCTTTTCTTTCTTCACCAAGCGATCAAGAGAACGAGTGATATTTTTAACAGCTTTATCAAGATACGTCTGATTAAGGTCAATCAGTTTGACATCATATCCACAGGTTGCAAAAACCTGTGTGATGCCGTTTCCCATTGTGCCACAGCCGATGACTGAGACAGTTTTTATATCATCAATTTTCATTTTTCAAATACTCCGATATCAAGTTCTGTTCAGACAAGTTCAATTGCTAAAGCGACAGCGTTGCCACCACCCAGACAAAGGGTCGCGAGACCTGTTTTCTTGCCACGATCTTTCAAAGCATAAATCAGCGTTGTCAAAATGCGGGTACCGGATGCGCCAATCGGATGTCCGAGTGCAACCGCACCACCATTAACATTGACTCTATCCCAATCCCAGCTGAGTCCCTTGCCATCGGCCAAAGCCTGAACGGAGAATGCTTCGTTAGCTTCAATTAGATCAAAATGATTGATATCGACATTCATTTTTTTCATAAGTTTCTGCACGGCATCAATCGGTGCAAAGAATAATTCTTTTGGTTCTACACCAGCAACGGCGTAGTCAATAATCTTAGCCAACGGCTTAAGACCTTTTTCATTCATGTACGATTCCGATACAACAACACAGGCAGAACAACCATCATTGAGACCTGGCGCATTACCAGCTGTCACAGTCCCTTCTTTGACAAAAGCAGGACGCAACTTGGCGAGTTTCTCAGCTGTAATATCGGCACGAGGACATTCGTCGGTATCAAAAATCTTTGGATCACCTCTACGCTGTTTGATTTCTATCGGGAAAATTTCATCTTTGAACTTTCCACCTTCCATCGCAGCAACAGCTTTCTGGTGAGAATTAAGAGCAAACGCATCCTGCTCTTCGCGAGAGATCCCAGCTTTTTCCTGTGTGTATTCGGCAGCATTTCCCATGTGGAAATTATTGAACGAACACCAGAGACCGTCGGAGATCATAATATCATCAAGTTTCTGATGACCAAATTTTGTTCCGGTTTTGGCTCCACGGATAACGTACGGTGCCTGTGACATCGATTCCATGCCACCCGCTACGATTACGTCCTGATCGCCAGCCTTGATCGACTGTGCTGCAAGCATTATAGCTTTTAGACCAGAACCACATACTTTGTTGATTGCCATCGCTGCCGCTGATGATGGCGCGCCACCATTAATTGCCGCCTGACGGGCCGGAGCCTGACCGGCACCTCCCTGAACGACATGTCCCATGATTACTTCTTCGATATCTTTCGCATCGATTCCAGACCGTGCGATAGCTTCTTTTACAGCTAATGCGCCCAATTGTGGGGCGGTGAAGCTGCTCAAACCGCTGTGTAGCGTTCCGATTGCGGAACGACAGGCGGAAATGATATATGCATCTTTCTGTTCAGCCATTTCTTTCCTCCGAAAAGACTTCTGTTCATTTTCATATACTTGTACGGAATTTACGGCAATTCGACCAGTGGCGCAAGTGAATCAGTTCACAAATTAGTAGCTCAGGAATTTCTCCTTGAGCATATTTGCTTTGGGACTCCGTATTATGTATATTCTGACCGCTACTCGCTACGACATTAGTGAACATACGGAGAATACTGTGATGCGTTGGATATGGAAATCCTCTCTTTTTACATGCATATTGCTAATTACTGGCCCTATTGAATCAAATGCTTCCAGTTTTCAGGCCGGAGGCGGGCTTGATCTTTCGGTTGGTCAATTTGGAGAACGAACTAAACCGGGCTGGCATATCAGAGGCGGATGGGGTCCAACTATCTTTTCAAGCCAAAATAACAGATTTGATGCTATCATTAATAGCTCTTATTCTAATTTCAAAACCGAAATTTCCCATGATGGGGATTATGCTATTATCAAAGGTGGAGTTGATTTGCGCCTGATGTTCGACCTTTCTGCAAATTCACAATATTATTTGATTGCAGGTGGTGGTGTCGCATCGGTGAAGGTCAAAGAGTTTGAATTTAATGAAACTCTAATTAAAAGTATGAAAGAAACAGGTCCTTTTTTGTCGGCTGGAGTAGGTATTGGTCTTGGAAAGATTCAGAGTGTGCGACCATTTGTTGAATTCAGGTTCACAGATATATCAGGCACCCACCTTCGTGAGTATCAGATGTTTGAACTTACGGTCGGGTTGTTGAAGTAGGGGCGTGTTAGATTAATTTGAGCCCTACCAAACGGGCTTGTGCGAGTTTCTTTCCTTCTTCAACTTTAGTTCCCAAGTTATCAAAGATGTCATCATCAAAGTAACCAGTTCTAAAAAGCACTTCAATAGTATCAAACCCCGCGATTACCGGCTTCAACAAGTCACTATCGTGCCATAGTAAGGAAATAGGTCTGAAATGCATGAATAGATTTCTGAGTTCCTTGAGGTTGCCAAACTGAACTACTGTTTCATCAGACATATTTAGACACTAGTATAGAGCTGCACTATGACCAGGCC
>JAUVAR010000053.1 GCA_030591625.1 Candidatus Zixiibacteriota bacterium | reverse complement strand
TTGGAAACAATTACTTCACCATCAGGATCCTTCTTAAACCCGACCTGCTTACCTTTACGGTCCAAAACCGGAATAGGTTCACCATTCGTGCTGCCAATTCCAACTGTATATATTTTTATTCCGTCTTTGCGCGCAAGTTTGGCCATCTCTACCGCTCCTCCGGCATGATCTTCACCATCGGTCAACAGGAGCAGGACCTTATGCTTTTTCTCTTTTTGTGAGAACGCTTTGATAGAGGTTTCGAGCGCGGAGGTTATTGATGTCCCCTGCACAGAAACAGAATTGTTATCCATCGCTGTGAGCATAAGCCTGGCAGCAGAATAATCCAAAGTCAGTGGAACCTGAACAAATGCTTCCCCGGCAAATGCAATCAAACCGATCCTATCCCCCTGGAGACGATCAATGATCGATCTTATCTCCAACTTAGCCTTATCGAGTCGATTGGGGGCCATGTCACGGGCGAGCATAGAATTGGAAACATCAAGCGCGACAATTATGTCGAGTCCCTCACGTTTGAGCATCTCAAGATGAGTTCCAAACTGAAGACGGGCCAATGCCAGAACAACAAACGTCAGACCAAGGACCAACAGAAATGCTTTTGTTCTTTGACGAGCAAACGAGATGTACGGCGCATTTTTCATAAGGAGAGGAAGCTCACCAAAACGAGCCAGCAATGTCTTCTTGCGACTAATCGCCCAGAAGAGAAAGATGCCCACAAACAGGACACCGAGCATCAATAGGAATTTTTCAGGTTCAGCAAATCGCATATTATAAATCTCTAATTCTCATCAAGGCAGTTTTCGGAATATTGTGTTTGCAAGCAGGAGCTCAAGTAACAACAGGAGCAAGCCGGCAAGAGCAAAATGATGGAAAAGTTCCTGGTATTGCATGTGCGCAGAAATTTGTATCTCAGTCTTTTCCATATCATCTATAAGAGTATAAATTTCTTCAAGTTCTTTTTCCGAACGGGCGCGGAAATATTTCCCGCCGGTTTTTTCGGCAATCGCCTTCAAAGCGGTTTCATCTATATTGGTCGGTTGATATACATACCGCTTTCCAAAGATCGGGTCCTGATATGGATACATCGCATTACCCGACTTGCCGGCACCAATCGTGTAAATCTTAATATCAAAGGCAGCGGCCAAACTTGCCGCAGTGATAGGATCAATTTCACCGGCATTATTGTCACCGTCGGTGAGAAGAACCATAATTTTCGATTTTGTTTCTGACTCTCTCAAACGGTTCACACCGTTGGCTATTGCCATGCCGATAGCGGTGCCGTCGTCAATCATTCCAAAATCTACCTGATCGACAAAATTGAGAAGAACATCGTAGTCAACTGTCAAAGGGCATTGCGTGAATGAATGACGTGCAAAAACGACAAGTCCAATGCGGTCGTTGACACGTTTTTCGACAAACTTTTTGATCTCTTCCTTGGAGACATACAACCTATTATGCGGTTTGAAATCTTCGGCCTGCATAGAAGATGACACATCGAGCGCTATCATGATATCGATACCCTCCGATGTTACTTCTCTGATTTCTGTGCCTGAACGAGGTCGTGCAAATGCGACAATAAACAATGCAACAGCAATCAAACGGAACAAAATCAAAACTGATCTGAACTTTTGACGCTTTGATCTTGAGGCGCGTGCAACAATTCTGATGTCAGAATATTTAACAGTTGCCGAACGGTATCGTTGGTACTTCAAATGGTAGAGAGTCATTAGAGCCAAAACTATTCCACCAATTATGAAAATAACCAATGGTGGAACTTTTGCATCAACCATATCGAAGAAATTCAGACCGAGTCCGTAGAATTCTAAATTGTTCATGACACCTCCTCAGTTGTTGGAGGTTTAGAGGCCTGACGATTCTTTTCGGCTGTTAAAGCCATTTGGCGACGACGATCTTCATCAACCCTAACAGCATCTATAAGATCATGAACAAATTTGAAATCAGACTCGAGTTTTTCAACCCCTGGATCAAAGCGTGCAAACTTAACAAGGTCTGCCTCTTTCATGAATGCAAGCATTTGATCGAATGAACCAGATGGCATACGCACCAAAGCGAAAGCTGTCTTGCATTCTTCGGTGGTCATTTCAAGTGCATCAATTTTATAGATACGACCTAAAAACCCTCTCAATATTTCGGTCAATTCAAAATAGAAATGTTTGAAGCTTTCAGTATCTCGATAATTGCGCGCTTTGAGCATAGCAAGTTTTTCAAACGCAATCTCCCATGCTTCACGGTCATCTATCGGTTCACCCGCTAACTTTCTTCGTCTCCAAATCAGCCAGACAATCAATGCAATCAGTAACAATGCCAATCCACCACCACCCCAATAGTAAACCGGGTCGATTGGAATTTCGAATTCATGCTGTGCTTTAAGCGGACGAATATCCAATGAGTCTGTAGTATCTGTCAGCAGTGACAGCACCTTAATTGGTACTGGGTCGGCCAGTACCATTTGACGGCTTGAATCGGGCAGGATAAAAATAACAGGCAGAGCTGGAATTTGATAATCGCCGGTTGTGAATGTCGCTACTTTGAATATTGTCTTACTGTTGCGACGGCCATCTTCGAGCATCGTGCTGATATCTGGCTCGTAATCTTTGACATCAAAAGCACCGAGGTTAGCACCAAGCGGTGGAGGGATAAGTTGATAGGTTGAGTCGTATGTTATCGAAACGGTGTAGGTGATCAAATCGCCGATATAAACTTCTGCAAAATCGACCGAAGTTGAGACTTCAATACCCGGCACTGAAACAACTGGATCAACCGTCTCCTGCGAAAGCACACTTGATGCAAAAAGTAAGATGAGCGCAAAGCAAATCATGAATTTAGTATGTCGTCTGTGCACTCTTGGCTATCTCCAGTTCTGGTCTAAGAATTCGACATTTTCAGTCTGGGCCAGACGGTTAATATATTCGGTGTATGCAGCTTCTGCTTTAATTCTCTGGTAGTCTGCATAAACTGCACCACGAACTTCATTGTATGGTTTATCGTTGTACATGTCAGTTTTGTGCGCGAGATAGAAATTATTAACATCGACCGTATCAATATCAGCTTTAGGAATCACACGGTCATACAAATATCTATCAACGATTAGTTTTTTTGTTAACTCTTCAAGCTGTTTTACAATCTCGGGATTACTCAAGTAATTTTCTCGCGAGGCGGCCAGGTAAAGAAGTTCTGTTCCGACATACTGTCTTACATACCCAACCTTAGCTTCGGGAGTTAATAACTGTTTTTGGATTTGTGACGGAAGTGATGCGATATCATTTTCTATTTGCGAACGATACACCGGACGACCATCAATACGAGCAACCGGAAGATCACTATCTGATTGCGGTTTATAATCTATATCAGTATTAGATGACAACTCACGTTTTGCATCTATGAGATTACCGATTTTCTGGAGTGATGCGACAAGATTGCGCGAGGCTTCATTCATAAACGATCCTTCTGGATCATACGCTCTTGCCCGTAGATAATATGCTGCCGCCTGTTGATAATCTTTAATATTCTCAAAATAAACTCGTGCAATCAAATAATTCAGGTTTGCCTGCTCGGATAAACTTAGCCCATTGCTTGAGAGGATTGATTCATACTCTGTTATAGCCGAAGCGAATAGTTTATTATCACGCAATTCACCGGCAATTTGTTTGCGTAGGGTTAGATCGGAAGAATCTGTATCACTACCTGAATTGCAGCCAATTACAGCTGTCAGCATGAATGTTAATAGAATCAATACTGCAAGAACAACGTGGCCCCTTCCATATGTATAAAAAGCAGCTTGCTGCCTCATCGGCGTTTTTCTCTCATGCGGAAGAACGAAATCAGCGGCACAATATATGGCCGGTCAGTTCTTATGTTTATGAAATCCATATTTATAAGCTGGAAATTTCGTTTAAGGTTTACAATGTCTTCGTCGGCTCGTGCCGAAAACTCACGACGGAACGCTTTTGAGCCACTATCGATAATAACAATTTCGCCTGTTTCGGCATCTTCAAGTTCGATAAGCCCGACATCTTCAAACACGGTTTCACGGGGATCGGTAACTTTTATTGCAACGATGTCATGTTTACGGTTGGCAATCTGGAGTGGTTTTTCATAACCCTCCGAGAGAAAATCCGAAACAAGAAAAACAACTGAACGACGTTTGATTACACGATGAAAATATTCAAGGGCGAGTGCGATATTAGTCCCGACACCTTCCGGTTCAAAGAAAAGCACTTCACGAATAATACGAAGGACATGTCCCCGTCCTTTTTGAGGCGGCACAAACTTTTCGATTCGGTCGGTGAAAATTATCAAACCGACTTTATCATTATTTTTGATTGCAGAGAAAGCGAGCAGTGCACAAAGTTCGGCCGCTGTTTCACTCTTGAAACGATCACGGGTACCAAACCTGCCCGATGATGATGCATCGACAAGCAACACAACCGACAGTTCGCGTTCTTCACGGAATTTCTTGACATACGGAAACCCTGTCCGAGCAGTCACATTCCAGTCGATAAGGCGGATATCATCACCCGGTTGGTACTGACGCACCTCCTCAAATTCCATCCCCTGACCTTTGAAGGTCGAATGGTATTCACCCGAGAAAAGATCGTTAACCAATCTTTTGGTTTTGATCTCGATGCGGCGTATTTTCTTTAGAATCTCCTTCGGTATCATCAGAATCGCCTATGGCACTTCGATAGCGTCGAAAACTTTCTTTACGATATCATCGGCGGAGACTTCTTCTGCTTCCGCTTCATAGGTTAGCAGGATTCTATGCCTTAGGACATCGGCACCAATAGCTTTGATATCTTCGGGTGTGATATACCCTCTGCCTTTGATGAACGCATGAGCTTTGGCCGCAAGATTCAGATAGATCGTCGCACGCGGGGAGGCACCAAATGCTATTAAGTCTTTTATATCTGCAAGACCGTATTTTTCTGGTTCACGAGTCGCAAAGATTATATTTACGATATACTCTTTCACTTTTTCATCGACATAAATCGAGCGCACAACCTCACGAGCCCTGACTATATCGTCGGGTGAAATTACTTTCTGCACAGTCAGTTTTTCGCTACCTGTGTTACGATCCATAATCTGACGTTCTTCGGCAGGTGTTGGGTAACCTATCTTGAGCATCAACATAAAACGGTCGATCTGTGCTTCCGGAAGCGGATAAGTGCCTTCTTGTTCGATTGGGTTCTGAGTTGCAAGGACTAAGAATGGTTCATCGAGCTTGAATGTGGTTTCACCGATTGTTACCTGTCGTTCCTGCATAGCTTCAAGCAATGCCGACTGTACTTTGGCAGGAGCGCGGTTTATTTCGTCGGCGAGAATAATATTGGCAAAGATCGGACCCTTCTTGACCGAGAACTCAGACTTTTGTGGGCTATAAATCATAGTACCAACCAAGTCAGCCGGAAGAAGATCAGGGGTGAACTGCAAACGCTGGAATTTTGCCTGAATTGCATCTGAGAGAGTTTTAACCGAGAGGGTTTTAGCCAGTCCCGGGACACCTTCAATCAGAATATGCCCGTCGGCAAGAATACCAATCAGTAATCGTTCAATAAGATAATGTTGCCCAACGATAACCTTGCCCATCTGGTCCGTTAGTTTTTCGACAAACGAAGCCTCTTTTTCTACTTTCGCCTGTATTTGCTGAATATCAATTTCCATCGGTCCTCCGACTTTATTTCAAAACTGTTTTTTCAAAGAATTGTAGTATTTCTGATTCAAGACGCACCGTTTCACCCGGTGCAGAACTATCCGGAGAATATTTCTCTTTGTCGGCTCGCACCAGCCATTGGCTGAACTGTTCTCGTTCGTTTGGTGACATCTTGGTTGTCTCTAACGCATCACATATTTCTTTTAGCGGCTTACGATCAAATTCGAGATTATATTCTTCTCCAATATATTTTACTAAAAGATTATAAAATCCTGTCTGGAATTTCTTTATATCATCACCACAGTTGATTCGCAATTGAGGTAGTGAACCTAAGAATTCATCGAGTGCACCCACAACCGTTTCAGTATTCTTCTTTTTGCGAATTATGATAAAAATCACAACTGCAATGACTATTGCAATAGATAGTAGAAAGAGAATTCTCAGAATTGGGAATGTTTTTTCTGTTACAACTCGGGCGACCGGATCTGCGATTGTTATCGACATAGCATCGGTCATCAGTTCGCCCTTCTCTCCATCCGGCCACATTGTATAAGATACTGCTGTCGAACGAATTTTGGAAACACCTGAGAGTTGTGGGATAAGTATATACGTGAGCGTTTTGGTCGTAAAAATCGAATCCCCTTTGCCGGTTGAACCGATTGTAGAAGAAAACGAACCGACTTTGAAACGATCAAAATCAGGGCTGATTGCATCCTCAAAAATATAAGCTGTCTGAGGGCCATCCCATTTAAGGATAATCTGAAATTCGACTGAATCATTAAAAGGCACTTCGGTCTGATTTATCCGTTGAGACAGAGTTATACCATCCGCCAGAGCAGTTGAAGCAAGCAAAATTAAGGCTGTAAGTAACAGAACAATAATAGTTTTCATAATCGTTTTGGCAGCTCACTCTATTGGGTCTAATTCCATTTGAAAATTAAGAAATGGTTCTCCATCTCAATGTCAAGAGCTAACTTAACTGCCTGACTCTCAGACACTTGAATTGTTATACATAGATATAGCCAAAGAGGTTGCGTTAAAGTTAGTTAACAATGAAGGCGACCAGCCCAAGAACCATACCTATTTTGAGTCCGGTCGATACAATTCTTAGCATTTTATGGTTTGGATTCCCCCACAGGATGATTAAAAGAACGAGCATCGGCAATACGACCAGATAGATTGCGATGATCTCATACATCCGGCCATACCAGCTCATCATGACCGGAACAAGGGTCGTAAAACCAAGCAGCAGAAAGAGTAATATGGCGAGCGAAAGAGATTTTGAAACACCTGTTACGATTGGCAATGACCTATAACCGGCGATACGGTCTCCCTCTATATCCTCTACATCTTTTACAATTTCTCGTACCAGATGGAGCAGAAACGCGAATAATGCAGGGACAATTGGTCCGGGAAGATTGAGCGCCAGAACAGTATCAACCGCTAATCCTCCCGTCATAAAGGTCAAAGCGGCCAAAAGAGCGACTGCAATATTACCTGCGAGAGGAACTTTCTTGAGTCCGTAATTATAGCCATAAAGAAGCGCTATCGCTGCCAGAACCATAATTGTTACCTCGAAATTGACCGCAACTGCTGAAATAATTGCTAATAGATTACAAATAGCCGCTATCCAGTTCGCAAATTTGACAGACAACCCTTCGGTTACAAGAACTCGCCCGGGATGAGCTATTCGATCAATTTCAATATCTCTTATATCATTGACAACATTTCCGGCCGCACAGACAAAAAAGGCTGCAATCGCAGCTATTAGAGGACCGTAATAGACAGGGTCAACCCAAGTCATACGGGCACCTACCCAGACCCCGACCATTGCGAGGAGGCAGTTGAGAATTCGAATTAGTCTAAAGAAGTCATACAATTTGTGCACAGCTAATCATAGAAATGCGAATGATAAGAGTCAACTTTAAATGATGTTACAATGTGCTAGAAAATAAAATAGATAAGCGCGGATCGGAGGGACCGAGTTTGCTATCCCATCCGAGCGAAAGAGCAATTGATCGTTTTGCTGTAAATAGTTCAACTCCTAAACCTATGCCTGTTTCAGTTTGCCAATTGAAATTAACTTCTCCACCCAAAGATTTGGCTACTGAAATACGAGCAAGGTCATAAAACCCAATTAAGTTTATTGCATCGAAACTAAGTCTCGGTTCGAAAGTGAAAACCGCATATTTGTTGGTCAGAAACTGTTCATTCCTAAATCCTCGTAATGTTCCTGGACCACCGACATAAAACATCTCAGCTTCTGGTAGCACATCATCAGATGTTTCCACCGACCTGAATTTCAGACCGAAGTGACCGCCGAGTAATCGAGTGAATGCAAGATAATAGTCAATGTCGGCACGTAGTCGAGCATCGTTCGACGACTCAGTACAATCTAAACAATCTGTCGATAAATTTTGATTACGATATGCGTAGGTAACACCAGTTTCTGCAAACAGACCAGAATGAGGCCTCTGTTTGGAGTCGAGCGAACTAAAACCAACCCGAGTTCCAAAAGATAAACGTGAATAGGTCGGATTGATAGAAGCTGGGTCAACTCGTTTCCATCCGAGCGACATTTGCCAGAACCATCTGACGCTGATTGCGGAGCGCAACGCAGCATCGATAGCGAACTCATAAAACTGCTCACGATAGTCTCGGGTTGCAATTGTCATGTCAAAACTACCGTTTCCGAATAGAAATAGAGGTTGTGCATAGTTCACCTGTAACCATGTACGACCCCGATTGCGCCGTTCGCTCTTGAGACCGACCTGCCGTCCACCTCCTATGAAATTCGTCACTTTCAGATCAACGTTCCATACAATACCATCTGGATCATCAGGAATATACCCACCTCCGCCACTAAAATTGAAAGAGCGCAATCGTAAAAATGGAATTTCAATTGCTGCTCGATTATAACCACTTTCTGGTATGACTGAGATAGGGCCATCACGCCTGACAAACGTAATATTGTCGGCTCGTGATGAAATACTTTTGACTAACTCGTCTGTCAAGAGCTGATCTTTCTTAATATCAATCTGTTTCCTGACAAGTCGGGCCGATGATTTATCTATGCCTGTAATATGCAGTTCGGAGAATCGCACAGCCGGACCTTTGGTCAATTCAAATCGGACTGACACTTTTTGACCGTTCAACTCAGCCCCGATAGAATTGAGGACAGCCCAGTAATATCCCAGATCGTGCAATTCATCAAGCAGGTTTTCTGCAAATATTTGTACGGATCTTTCGTTAAATCGGATATCTGTTTCAATAACAAAGCTACTATCACCTGATAGAATAATTTTGTTCACACGCAGAGATTTTATCTGATAGCCAGAGTCTGTCTCTGCCCAAATGATTGAGCCAAAGAATAACGTCATAACGACTATTACACCGATGCGCATAATTGATAGTGTGGTTTTACTCAAAATGTTGTCACCACCTCACCATGCATGAAGATACGTGCGGTGCGATCATCCGAATGACGACCGTTGAGAGTAGCGTTGATTCGAGTGCTCCCATGAACACCATAGTTAATCGACAAATTCCAATGCACTCCCTGTTTCCCATAGCGGTTATCCGTTAACTGATATGAGGCAGCACCAATCAAATCGGAAAATTTCTGTCTGTAGGCAGTAGTTTTAAGTCTGAGTTCACCTTTTTGCAACAATGACAAACGCCCCCCAACTTCGATACTGAATTGACGGGAGACTTCATCGTCGTCTGTGCTCGCATATCTATACCCGCCACCGAACAATATTTCACTGCTATTAAATGAATGCCGTGCCTTAATTCCAAGCTCGACACCACTTACATCACCGGATGCGGAGTATAATTTGTCACGTTCATTGTCGAAGAGTTCGACTCGTTGCGAAAGGTATGTATTGCTGATTGATTCTCTTAATTCTAATGCGCCATTCGATTCCCGTCGCCGTCTTTCTCCACCTCTGAGAGATCGGGTTTCTAGTTCACGTCTGAATTCGAAATTGAAAAGATGAAAATGGCCAAGTCGTATAAAATTCAGATCAAGCTGATGATCTGACCGGTAGAACAAATACGGCTGGCTTTCATCGGTATAAAATGGGATCAACCAGAATAAATCCTTTTTCCCTTCGGGCAAAAGTTCTTCTTCGATATCAGAGTTGAATCTGATAGCTGCCTCTTCGAAATCTTTACTAAAACTAAAGCTCTTGTGTGAACGTCTAACAGATGCCCGATCCGAGAGGATTTCATCAAGCTTGATATAATCACCATCTGGATCAGGAAGATACTCGCCATCTTCGAATCTAAACTGACCTCTTCCCTGCTCAACCTGCAAGAATGAAATACCCCGTGCATTCCGTTGTTCGTTGGAGAGATCATACAAGGTTGTAATGGCGAGGGCATTTTTGAAATCACGATACCTGATTCCGGCCCGCCCAAGCAGTGACTCCTGTCGTCCCAAATTGTCATCTAACCATTGATATGCCGTACTCAAGTCGATACTTATACGACCAATTGTCCGACGTGATGAGCCTCGAAGACGGTGCCGTATGAGTGAACGATTCCATTTTGTGCTTAATGAATCCTCATCGAAATATGAGTAACTGATTGTTTCTTTGTCGGAGCTAATGCCATATTGAAAGCGATTGTAACGTGTGCCTGTTTTTAAAGGACTATATTCATTCTCACGATTGTCGGATTGAAACTCAGTATGGATACGATACTTACTTCCAAACTTGTATTCTATCAAAGCATTAAAAGTAGTCGCCTCACCATCTCCCGATATGCTATCAGAATATAATTTAGTGTTAACATTTGAGAAACCGACCTGGCCGCTTAGTTTGTCCAAAGGTTCTACTTTGAACGTAGCGCCGGTCATTCTTGAATTGAACTGTGAACGATAATCCAAATCACTCATACCTGCAGTCAGATTGATTCCCTTAAGAGGGGTAATCCCGAATGAAACATCGTGCAGTAATTCATCTGAAGTTGGCACAAAGTTAACCGGGATAAAATAACTGCGATTAAAATCAGGACTATTAATTCGTCTGGTAGAATTAAATTTCGACTCTCTCATACGACGACGCAGTTTCAAGATATTTTCTTTGTCATTCATCTTCCAGCTTCGGGATGATTTCAAATCATAGTAATATCCGACATTGTCGTCATCATCTTTGTCAGATAAAAGATTTCGATCAGTTTCAGTAGTACGAAGATCCAAGGTGAGATCACCAAACAGATCGGTTTTACTTCCGATCAGAATTGCAGCATCACGAATTCGTTCGGCTGCCGGGACAACAACAACAGGCAAGTAATCTGCACTCCGCACACCGACATATTGATATACATCTGAGCCGAGAAAACGATACGCGCCATTTCCTTCGCCGACAAAACTAAAGGTAACACGCAAATCACCGCTTGACGGACCAACATATTTCAAAACAGAATCAGGTAAAAAGAGAGTGTCAATAATATAGCTTCCGGCTGTGTCATCGAAAACAGCTGATCGTATCGCAGGTGAATCACCCGAAAGTTCCAATAGGGCAAGATCCGAGGATGACAAATCGCCCACTATCATCTTATCACGATCATCCCCCTCATGCTGAATCCCGACATTGAAATAGAAAAGTGAATCCCTCAAAATGCCACCTCCACCAACCGAGACAAGCTCTTCGCGGTAATCAGTTGTAAGAGGTTCATAGTCAATTTCAATACGACTTCGTGCATCAATCGGGTGTTGTGCATTGAAGCTGATACGACCGAGTGGATAATCAA
>JAUVAR010000152.1 GCA_030591625.1 Candidatus Zixiibacteriota bacterium | reverse complement strand
CTAAAGACTTGGTTGTGTTGGCTGAAAAAGCAAGACGCTGACTTTTCTCCAACAATCTCGCACATGTCAGTTGGTCTTGTGTGTCTTTGATATACATTACGAATTCAATCATACCTGAATCGCTTCGCAATGCCAAGACCACAGGGGTCTTGGCCTACGGTTAATCAAAACAAAAGAATTTCAATTGTTTGTAGGTACTGAAAGTTCTTATCCCTACGCCCCTTGTTCTCTGCGTTGCTTCAGCATAAGGGCACGACGACCAACTAACGTTCCGGCGAATGACATCAAGGCTGTAAGGGATGATCCAACAATAATTCCGAGAGGTGACAGGTTGCCAAATTCATCAATACTGATTTGATATATTGCAAGAAGCACAATACCACTCAAACATCCGGCCCAGAGTATCAATCCGATTTTATACCAAACAGCATTACCATGCCAGCCAAAAAGAATAGATACGATCAGCAAGCTGTACAGCACAATGCGAAGTTCGTTCATCCAGAGAAAGATAGCCGGACAGTCAAGACAACCGTAAAAGAAAGCCAGAGCTCCAAAGAGAATCCCAACAAAGTATGCTTGCTTAGAACACTTCATTGTTTGTTCGTTGATCACTTCCTGATTCATCCTTACCTCCTGAGTAACAGACGAAATGACAATCGTATATCTAAATAGAATTTACAGGCATCATCTGTGGGTCTTCAACAAGGATCTGTTCCTTGATCGTGAACGCCTCGGCGTACATCACCCCGACCATCTGTCCGAGTGTGCGGTTGCGTGCTTCGAGAAGATCGTAGATTGAAACACCCGGTTGAAAGACACGGTCGCTTTCATTGGTTGTATCTTGATCATCATCGGTGTGGAAACCATTACCAAATTGGGATTCATACGCCGCAATAGCTTTCATTTTTCTTTCGAACGATTCAGAAATATCAACTAAGAATGAAATATCATTGTTTCGGAAATATGATACATAAATAATTTTGCGTGGACGGAACGGATTGCCATCAAGTTCTGCTTTTTCAAGGCCGGCAATAAAACAGGCATCGAATCCAAGTTGTGAGCAAATACGATGATCGGGATGACGTTGGTTCCAATGGGGCAGAATAACAAGTTCGGGTCTGGTGTCACGGATAGTTTGTGCAATGTTCAACCGATTTGCTTTGTTGTTTTCGACACCTGAATCAGGAATGCCTGCATTGGCACGGAACGAAAGGTTTATGCGAGTGGCAGCTTCTGCCGCTTCACGGGCACGATCATTTTCATCACCGTACGTTCCCATCTCACCTTTGGTCAGATCGAGCACACCGGTAGAGCGACCCATATCGGACATTTTCATAAGGGTGCCACCGCAAGTGATTTCGACATCGTCGGGATGAGCGGCTATTGCGAGAATATCGAGATCAGCTTTTGCACCCATCTAAGACATCCTTGTAGTATTGTTCGTATTCCGAAATTATTTTATCTGTATTAAATCGTTTCGTTGCGGATTCAACCGCAGCTTTTTTAAACTGTTCATGTTTTTTGGGATCGGTCAAAATCGACAGACTAGCTGCGGCCATCGCGGATGTGTCGCCCACGTTGCACAAATATCCATTGATGCCATCATCTATTAATTCGACCATTCCTGTGCCCGACGTTCCAATGACCGGAACACCACAGGCGAGAGCCTCAAGTGCGGCCAGTCCGAATGATTCTTCCTCGGAGGGGAGCAAGAAAAGATCGGCACAAGGTAAGACTGCCTCTACCCTGCTCTGGTTGCCAAGAAATATGACTCGGTCTTCGAGCCCTTTCTTTTTGATCTGGCGACGGGTCAGTACAATATCGGGACCTTCGCCAATTAGTAAAAGCTTGGAGGGCACATTGGAATTGATGCGTTCAAATATATCAATCACATCCATAGTACGTTTGACCGGTCGGAAATTTGAAATATGGCTTATCAGGAATTCATCTTTTTCTGCAAACTCGGAACGTTGACACTCACTCGTTGAAGGTTTAAACCTGGTGCCGTCAAAGAAATTATGAATTACTCTGATTTCTTTTTCGATTTTGAAAACATCTTTTGTTTCATCGGCTAAGTAACCCGAGACTGCTGTCAAACCATCTGAGGCATTTATCGAAAAGCGTGTTATGTCGTAGAAGCTCGGATCGGAACCGACGAGCGTGATGTCGGTACCATGCAAAGTCGTGATAATTTTCGGCTGACAATCACCTGAATCAGCAAGCATTTGACGTGCAAGATAAGCGCAGGTGGCATGTGGAATGGCATAATGCATGTGCAGAATATCAAGATCGAAATTACGTGCAACATCAGCCATCCGAGCTGCAAGAGTAAGAGTGTAAGGCGGGAATTTAAACAACGGATATGCAGTCGTCTCGACCGCATGAAACATCAAATTTGGTTGATAGCGGTCGAGCCGAAACGGCATAGCATACGAAATAAAATGTACTTCGTGCCCTCGTGTTGCAAGTTGTTGTCCAAGTTCTGTAGCAACAATACCTGAGCCACCCGCCACCGGATAGCATGTAATACCTATGACCATTTGTTGTTCATCCCACTTAGTGAAATCATTTGATGCGATTTTTCCTCTGAGTCCATGCAGTCATACATGTACTGCACAACCCCGAGGCCATGTCTTGATATAAAACATGAAATATTGAGTGATCGTTCCTGAAAACCTCTATTTGGACAGAGCGCATGAGAAAGTCTATAAATTCTATCGCGAGCATCTTTGCTCTTTTTCTTGTGAGATGAGAATACTTTTTTCTCGAATGCTTTGATAGCAAAGTCAACTTTCCCAAATGTCTGCTCGGCGTTACGATTAAGCGAGGGGTCAAACGAAAGTGAGTCAGAAACAAAATCCTCAAAATGTGTTTGAAGGTGTCGTCTGAAGCGAATAAAACCTTCGTCAAGGTCATGTGGAAATGATTTTGCTAAAATTCTGTTGATGACCTGCTCTACATCACCCGAGAGTTCCTCAATAGTAATTTCATGTTGATGCATCAACTTTTCAAATCGTTTCTCAACAAGTGTAAGTGTTGCACGTGCGCAATAATATGGAGCCGGGAGATCAAATAGTTTGAACAATGGATTGATTTGAGCAAGATATGCAATCTCTGAGGGTCCGCCCTTTTGAGAGGCCGTTGGAAAGAGATATGACTGCAAAATCGGACGAGTCATAACATCGGGCGAGAATCGTTCCGGCTCTTTTTCGATCCACTCAAGGATATCTTTTTTGCTGTAAGACTTACCATCAACATTAAAATTATTGCCGTCTCGCTTTATAGGGTGACGGCCATTGCAGTTGCAGAAGAGATGCGTTGCATCATCGCTCTTTTCTACCTGGATATGATAACCATTGCTTGAGATTGAACTGTTTCTCTCGGAGAGCAGCGAATGGATTTCATCCTGGCGTTCGATGATTTGTTTAAAAATCGGAATAGCATGATGCTTTGCTTCACTATCACCAGGTGAGAATAGTGGTAAACCAAATTCGGCTGTAAGTGATGTCATCAACTTGCCAAACGCCGAGACCATCGTATCAGAATGGCCATAGGACTTATCTATAAGAGCATAAAGTTCATTGGTAAAATCTGTCTGACCAAGCGATTCTTTGACTGCATCTTTTAACCTATTTAATTCAGCTTCATCGGCAAATAGAATTTCTGCTGTTGGCACTGCGAATTCGGGTGGAGTTTCGTAGGCGATGCGCTGCAAGTCACCATGTTGGTCGAGCAGGAAAGTATGGTTAGCTTCCTCAAAGTCATGATCGTCACCGGCAATCCAAAATATCGGAATAACCGGACGATCAAGTTTTTGTGTATAGCTCTCCGCTGCTTTAACGATAGCGAGTGCTTTGATAAGCGTAAGCATTGGTCCACCAAGAAGTCCGGCCTGTTGTCCCGAAAAGATACAGACAGCGCGTGGGTCACGCAGGGTTTGGATTTTCTCAAGAGTTTTAGCAGACGCTCCAAAGAGCTTATTTTGACGCGTTAGAATTTTGATCATACGTTCACGATCAAAACTAATCGTATCAAGCTGGTCTGCAACGGCCGCAACTGATGTCGCGAGATAAAAACTCCTTGCCGGTTCTGATCCAGCCAGAAAGTCCAAAAATATATCTGAATAACCAAGCAACTTGCTTGGTGCAATCAATTCATTAGTCAAGGGCGATTTCCTCTTTAACTACTTCAGTTTTTTTGATGCGAAAGATTCGCCCGAAGAATCCGACCACATCATCCACGAGTGTATATATTACCGGTACAACGACGAGAGTCAACAACGTAGATGAAATTACTCCTCCAATTACCGCACGAGCCATGGGAGCACGGAATTCGGCACCAGCTCCTATTCCCAAAGCGAGCGGCAACATACCAAACACGGTAGCCAGAGTAGTCATCAGGATTGGTCGCAATCTTACCGGACCAGCAATAAGTATAGCTTCAGAACGCGGGGTTCCCCTCCCTCGTTCCTGCTTTACGAAGTCGATTAAGAGGATTGCGTTTTTCGTCACAAGCCCCATCAACATCACAATTCCAATGTTTGACATTATCGAAAATGAGGAATTGAATATTAAAAGGCCGAAGGTTGCACCTACAAAAGCTAAAGGCAATGATAGCATGATAGAAATCGGATCAAAGAATGACTCATATTGCGATGCGAGAAGCAAATATATAAAGATCACCGACAACAGCAATGCTTGAACAATATTGGCGTTCGACTCTTCCTGCATTTCCTGAGTACCAACTGGAGAAATAATATAACCCGGCGGTAATTGTATCAAGGAATCAATAGCTGCCTGAGCAGTTGTTGTAACAGTTCCGGCAAATGATCCGGTCAGCACATTGGCGTTGATACGAACTTCCGGCAGACGGTCGTAACGACCATATTCGCCGATAGCAGTACTACGACTAATCTTGGCAACACGATCAAGCGGGATCAGCAGCATCTTGATACCAGGTAGTTCTTTTTCACTCTCTATAAGCATCCGTCCGAGGTCTTGTTCAGAGGCACGGAAGCGTTGATCAAGTCTTACCCGTACATCATATTCGTCATCATCTTCCTGATAGCGGGTGACAACATCACCTTCGACGAACGTTCGAATTGTTCTCGCTATCATACCGAGGTTTAAGCCAAGGTCATCGGCTGCTTTGCGATCGACATCAATCTGTAATTCCGGCTTACCTTCTTCAAGAGAATTATCGACATCGGTTGAACCGGGAGTGTCGCGCAATATCTTCTCGGCCAGACGTGCCAGCCTAATCAGCTCTTCTCGATCATCACCACGAATAGATAGCTCAACCGGTTTGGAAGAACCACCTTCTTCAACCTGTCCGGCAATTGAATATTTGATCCCTGGTATAACAGTTAGCAGATTTCGTACTGAGTCGATCATTTGAAAGACAGAAATTTCACGATCTCCAGCGTCTGAGAGCACTGCCAAAATGATTCCACCAGTAACACCTTTGTTACCGCCACCGATAGTAACATACAACCCTTCAACTTCTTCGAATTGATTGAGAATATCTTCAACTTCTGCGAAGCGCTCAGATGTTTCATCAAGGGTTGTGCCGGGCGGAGTATCAATTGCAATCATCATCTGGTTTTGATCTGACTGCGATACAAATTCCATACCGATATAACCGGCCATTACGATAGCTGAACCAAATGATGCAACAGCCAAAAGAACAATAACCCATCTGTGGTTAAGAGAGAAGCTGAGCATCTTTTTGTATCTCGGCTGGATAAAATCAAAAGCCCTATTCCAAAGTGAGAGGACTCTGCGGATTCTCAGCCATAGACGCTTTATTCCTTTGGCACGATTCGGATCGAGCGAGTCTTTATCTTCCTTGGGTGCATCATGACGAGCTGCGAGCATCGGTACAAGTGAGAACGCTACAAATAGCGAGATAAGAACTGCAAACGCTACAGTCACACCAAACTGGTAGAAGAAGCGTCCGATGATACCATCCATGAATGCAACCGGCAAGAATACAACCATGATAGAAAATGTTGTTGCTGCAACTGCCAGGCCGATCTCTTTGGTGCCTGTGAAAGCTGCAAGGATGGGCGTTTCACCACTTTGAATTCGTCTATAGATATTTTCGACGACTACAATAGAGTCGTCAATTAAAATGCCGACCGCCAGCGACAGACCAAGCAGGGTCATGAAGTTTATAGTAAAACCAAGGAAGTTCATAACTGTAAAAGTAGCGATAATCGAAATAGGAATTGATAGTGATGTTATATAGGTTGGCCTGATATCCAGCAGGAACATGAAAATCACAAACACTGCCAGAGCAGTTCCGAACTTAATGTTGAACAGGATTTCTTCAATTGAGTCACGAATAAATGTTGATTGGTCCTGAACGATCTGCAACTCAATATCCGGTGGTAATTCTTTTTGTAGATTGGCTATTTGTTCTCTAACATCATCTGAAAGATCAACAATATTTGCTCCCGACTGACTTATTATGTCGAGTGCCACGGTTGGATCGGCATTGAATCGTGACAGGGAACGTTGTTCCAT
>JAUVAR010000148.1 GCA_030591625.1 Candidatus Zixiibacteriota bacterium | reverse complement strand
ATCTGGCCGAACCGATTTGCAAATGGATTATCGAATGTTTTGATGCGTTTATTCCGTATCGCTATTCAGAGGAAGATCGTGAACGTGGTTATATAGTCTCCACTAGCAGGCGAGGAGTCGAAGAACGATTTGAAATTTTGTCTCTTTCTATAGCCGTTATTATCAATAAGGATCAGGAATTCGAACATATCGGCGAACTTACTAAGATGCTGGCAGATCTCAAGAAAGCGTGCAAGGCAAAACCTGGTTCGAACTACATGATCGAACGTCGCAAGAAATACTAACACACGATGTGTGTTTTTCCTCCTTCGGATTATATCGAAATATAGTGTCAGGTCACACCCGGTGCAAGCACCGTGCAAGACCTGACACAACTTTTTAGGGGCAGGATCAAAGAAATGGTCTTATGTGACTTCATACTACTTCTTATTGATCTGTTTTTATTTATGGCCTCTCCAAAGTTTCGTCAGGTCTTGCGGTCGGCTCTGCCGAACGTGTGACCTGACGACTAATCGTCGATTTTCACCAATCTTTCCAAATCATAACTGGCCCATCTTCACGCCCTTCATAATCAGACGCACTCGACCATTCATAATCTCTTGCCATATCTACCAATCCAGCCTTAACCGGATTCTGATGTATATATTTCAATTTGGTACGAAACGCCGTTTCACTTGTGATTGCAACTCGGTCATATCGAGGCATCCATATTGGGCCACTCAGACCGAATTCGGTTGCGACTTTTTGCGCTACATACTTCTTAAAATCTCTCATTAGAGGGGCTAAGCTTTTTCCATCAACAGCTATCAATGCATGCAGATGGTCTGGCATTAGACAATAGGCTATAGCCCGTGCATTGTACTTAATGATAGTGTGGTTTAGCGAATCAGCAACGGCTTGTTGGAACCCAGGGAGTTCGCCAAGTCGTTTCCAGTCTTTGTATGTAGTTGTTACAAAGAAGCAGTGTCCTGATTCTTGTCCCTTTAGCCTTAGTCCCATTTCCCAAGTATAGTGTCAGGTCACACCCGGTGCAAGCACCGTGCAAGACCTGACACAACTTTCTAACGGCCAGTTCAAAGAGAAGACCTGAAATAACTTTCGGGGGCCAGTTCAAAAGAAGACCTGACCAGCTTTAAAGGTTTTGCGCCTTTCCAAAGTTTCGTCAGGTCCTACCTTGGCTCTTTTAATAAACCGGACTCTCTAAAGTTTCGTTAGGTCTTGCGGTCGGCTCTGCCGAACGTGTGACCTGACGACTACTCTCCGTTTTCTACCAATCTTTCCAAACCATTGTATCATCATTATAATCCAAAATATTCTCATTTTTTTTTGAACCATTTCAAATCAAGAATGTATTAGAGATAGACGAGCGAATGACACCAGATCATACAGGTGATGCCACTATGACAGCCTTTGATATCTGAGCGCTCCATTAAAATGCTTATTTATCTATTGCCTCCTTAAGAAAGAGTGGGTCACTACCGGCCCACTCTTTTCTTATACATTCATTGAGTGTTTTATCCTACGGACCGGATCGATTGTTAGAGTTTAGGTATTTAGGTGGGCGGTCCGCCATCGGCCGACCCTCGTCTGTCCCTGATATACTCCGCGAGTGGCAATCATACTGAATCGCTTCGCGATCTCAAAACCACAGGCTGAGCCTGTTCAACAGGGGTTTTGAGCTACGGTTAAAGAAGTGCTTTTCTACACTTCCGCTACTAACTCTGAGGTGATTCTGGTTTTTGGCAGTTGGTATGAGCTACCTGTAGAAGAACAATTATGGGATCTGGACACCCGCCTGCGCGAGTGAGACTCTTCCACGAGTTGGATATGGTTTATAGTGTAGTATAATTGCGTATTTTTAGTGTAACGATGTTAAAGAAATCTGTCTTGAATAGAATGCTTTACAAATCTAAACAAATTCCCCGGAATGTCATACTCGCGAACGCGGGTATCCAGAACATAAGATCAATGCGACAGCATTGATCCAAAGAGTATGAAACAAGGTTTCGTTTATATCCTCGCATCCAAGAAGAATGGCACTCTCTGTAAAAGCGAGATTGAAGTATGATAATGTACAGAGAACAGAAAGTCTTATAAAGGAATAAACCCTATAACTGCATCATCCGCAAAGACCATCGAATGACTACAACGACCTTTTTTTTGCACGAGCAAACCCAATTCGAGTTTCTCTTTTTAGCATTATCTGGGGAGAATCTAAGAGCCACCGAGCAGGATCGAACTGCTGACCTATTGATTACGAATCAATTGCTCTACCAACTGAGCTACGGTGGCTAACATACAATAACTCTACAATGAGCAGGCCATAAATCTATCTAAAGTGATACAATTGTCAACAGAAAAGAGGGGGTGTTAGAAGTGCAAAACCAATGAATTGATGATTGTTCTGTCATAAGAAGAAATATGAGGGAATACTTTCCCTAAGATGGCGGGTCCGAATCGCGCACCCGCCCTACCATCGAAATAAATAATAGTTAAGGTCAGTTGTATTTCCGTAACAGCCCAACAACTTTACCGGCAATCCTGAACTCTCCCGATTGCTTATCGACGATTATAGGTTTGAACTTGTCATTCTCCGGCTGCAAACGAATCTGATTACCCTCGGGGAAATATCGTTTTACTGTCGCTTCACCATCTATAAGTGCAACGACAATTTCACCCTTGTTAGCGGTCGCCTGTTTTTGAACAACGACGATATCGCCGTCGTAAATTCCGGCATCACACATCGAATCTCCGGTAACACGCAACGAGAATGATTCACCCTTCGGCAAAAATGATGCATCGAGAGCGAATTCATTTTCGATATTCTCAATCGCATCAATCGGCAGACCGGCAGGAACTGAGCCAACCAGTGAGATACGACCAACTTCCCGAGAAATATCATCAACCAGTTCAATCCCGCGCGAAATAAGCTGAGTCTTTTTGATATACCTTTTACGGATTAAAGCACTCAAGTGTGTCCGCACACCATTAGTCGAACTGATTCCGAACTGCTTGCCAATTTCGCGAATAGTAGGAGAGCTTCCACGCCTAATCAGGTGATCTTTGATAAACTCAAATACAGCACTTTGGCGATGAGTCAGTTTTTCCTTCATAACTCGGTCTCTATAATCAGTTTAGCTTTCATACATACAGACTACTGCCCATTTGTTCACTTGTCAATAACATATTCGTAAATATTTATGTTTAACATCACAAAAAAAACGGACCTGATATCAGGTCCGTTTTGATTATCAATATAAGATCAAAATTAATCAGCTTAAGCGTCGGCTTCCTTTTCGGCTTTCGCTGCTGCGATCACCTTTTGGGCTGCTTCGTGAGGCACTTCTTCGTAGTGAGAGAACTCAATTGAATAGACACCCTGACCCTGGGTCATCGAGCGCAGATCAACCGAGTACTGATACAATTCAGCCTGAGGGACCGTAGCTTTCACTCGTTGGTTTGCACCTTCGGGGTCCATGCCTGCGATCTTGGCGCGACGGGATGAAAGGTCGCCCATGACATCGCCGGTGTAATCATTCGGAGCGAGCACTTCAAGATTGTAAATTGGCTCAAGCAGGATCGGTTTGCATTCCATGAATCCTTCCTTGAAAGCCATCATGCCGGCAATCTTGAAGGCCATATCGGATGAGTCAACATCATGACTCGAACCATAGAAGACAGCCACTTTGACGTCAACAACTTCTGATCCAGCGAGACCGCCTGAGACCATCGATTCGACGACACCTTTTTCTACCGCCGGAACAAACTTGGATGGAATAACACCACCCTTGAGTTCATCGGTGAAGAGAAAACCACCACCGCGTACATTCGGTTCGATGCGGATATGAACATGACCATACTGGCCGCGTCCACCTGACTGCTTTTTGTGTTTGTATTCTTTTTCGGTCTTGCCTTTGATCGTCTCGCGATATGCGATCTTGGGGCGATGAAGCTCAACCTCAACTCCAAAACGACTCTTCAATTTTTCGCAGATCGTATCGATGTGGGTCGAACCCTGAGCGTAGAGCACCTGTTGTTGCAGGGCTGGATCTGATATGAATTTGAAGGTTGGATCTTCTTCGTTGATCTTGTGAATACCGGCAGAGATTTTGTCCTCATCACCTTTTTTCTTAGGCCTGATAGCAACATCCATAACCGGATTAGGATAGACAACTGTCGGTACGGTTACCGAGAATGCTTTATCACAAACAGTCTGACTGACATGAGTGTTTTTAAGTTTTACAACAGTAACAATATCACCTGCCGGAGCAGAACTGACATCTATTCGATTTTTACCCTGCATTGTATATAGCTGGGTAAAACGTTCTGATGATCGTGTCTGCTGGTTCATTAGATCGACACCCGGTTTGATTGTACCAGAGACAACGCGGAACAATGTCATGTCACCAAGATGGCCTTCGGAAGTTACCTTGCAGGCATAAGCTGCAACTGAACCGTTCGGGTCAAATGGAAGTTTGATGACATCTTCTTTGTCGGTCATGTTCGCTTCAAGTTCGCCAACCTGATTGGCGGCAGGGAGAAAGTCGATACAGAAATCGAGAAGAACTTTTACACCCATATTTTTTGAGGCGGCACCAAACAAGACAGGGAATACTTTACCATTGGCAATACCGGCACTAAAGCCTTTCATGAAATCATCATGACCAAGGGTGCCTTCATCAAAGAACTTTTCCATCAGGGCATCATCGGCTTCGGCGGCAGCTTCAATCAAAGTCTCTTTGGCAGCTTCGGCCTGATCTTTTAAATCTGCCGGAATATCAATTTCTTTGCGTTCACCTTTGTCATCAAAGGTATATGCTTTCATTGTCAGAAGATCGACGATACCTTTAAAATCGGCAGCGTTTCCGATAGGAAGCTGAATCGCTACCGCACTTTTACCAAATACATTTACAATAGATTCAAGAGCTTTGGCGCCATCGGCATTATCCTTGTCCATCTTATTAACAAAGAAGAATATCGCTTTACGATTTTTGTCAAGATATCGCCATTGAAGCTGGGTTCCAATTTCAACACCTGCCAGGGCATCAACTAAAAAACCAACGGCGTCGGTGACATGGGCAGCACCAAGAAGTTCACCAACAAAATCGGAATGACCCGGACAGTCGAACAAATTGATTTTGTGGTTTTTCCATTCAAAGGCTAATAGTTTTGATGTTAGTGATGTACTGCGAGCGATTTCTGCGTCGGTATAATCAAGAACTGAACTGCCATCATCAACCTTACCGATACGGTTATTGACTCCCGCATCGTAGGCGATCGCATCTCCAAGCGTTGTTTTACCACAGCCGCGTTGACCGGCCAGACAGAAGTTTCGAATTTTATCAGTGGTATATTCCTTCACCGATGAACCTCCAACTTATAATTTAACAGGCCAGGTGGCCTTTTTTCAAAATTCAGTATCAGAGCCAAATATTATAGCTAATGCCGATCACTATGTCAATCGGGTTAATGTGAGTGACATCGCATTCTGCGCCAAAAGAGAGCACAAAAAAACCCGCAGTCAAAAGACTACGGGCTTAAAATTCATGTTTGTATCGCTTACTTAGCCAGTGCAAACTCCAGATCGAGCTTGATTGTGACATCATCGCCAACTACAAGGCCACCCGAATCGAGTGACTTGGACCATGAAAGTCCAAAATCCTGACGGTTTATTTTGACAGTTGCAGAGAAGCCTGATTTCGTATTACCCCAGGGATCTTTTACTGTACCATAATACTCGCAATTAAAGATGACTGTTTTTGTAACTGAATGAATTGTAAGGTCACCTTCGAGTTCAAAGCTGTCACCCTTGCCATTTCTTACACTTGTAGATTTGAATGACATCGTTGGATGTTTTTCTGCATCAAAGAAATCTGCAGATTTGAGATGTTTGTCGCGGTCGGCATTGTCGGTGTCAACCGAGGCTATTTGAACAGTAAATTCAACTTTGCTCGCATTGAACATAGAATCATCAAAGGACATAGATCCTTCAAACTGTCCAAAAATACCATGCACACGACTTATCACCATGTGACTAACATCGAACTTAACAGAAGAATGTGACGGGTCAACTTTCCAGTCGCCGGCCTGTGCCGAAACAGCTGCAACGGTTAAAAGGGCTACTAACAGAATCGCTTTTCTTATCATTTGGACCTCCCAGTAATTTGGACTTTAAGATGATATTTGTCTTCTGGTCCAATAACAGAATGGTCGGGGAATGGTTCCGCTATTCTATCTGCAGCTAATTTTTAACTCTAGATCTAACGCATTCCAACCAGAATAGCACCGGTAATATATGCACCAACCCACCAGAGATAGGCTATCAAAGAATAACGGTGAAGTCCGGTACTAACTTTTGCATCTCCGTGCTGAAGACGGTGGCGCCAGGCTAACGCTGTTTCAATGATCATGGCGGTCAAAGAAGAATATCCGAGAATTCCATGAGGTGAAAAGGGGGAGCTGGTAGAACCTATAATCATACAGGCAGTCGCAATAATATCAAGGATTACCCCTACAGTTAGAAAGGAAATGACTTTTTTGGAAACAATGTGACTGCGTTGTTCGGAGATAACTCCAACGCTATAACAAATGAGAGCGACATTTACGATGCCTACTCCAGCCATCAGAATCGGTTTCAAATTAAAGCTCCTTCCGGATGTCCTGTTCGTGATTTTTCATAATTGAGGGCCAAATAGTACAAATAGAGTCGTGAAAGCAAGGAAAACCTTTTCTATTACAGGCTAATTGT
>JAUVAR010000298.1 GCA_030591625.1 Candidatus Zixiibacteriota bacterium | reverse complement strand
TAAAGGTGAGATAACGAACCCAGCTCTCTGTAACCACATGTCAGATATGATCGTACAACAGAAAAACGAACTTGTTTCACGGTGAGCGAACCATCTGAATGAAGCACTTTTTGCGATCTCACTACGTTATAAAGCGTATCTTTAAACTGTTCAATTATCGTACAATACAAGACTAACAGTATTACTATTCAAGACGATTATAATGTAAAGGGGAAATAATCAAGAAAAGGGCGGGAGACTCTCTAAATGACTACTCAAGGTGGAAACCAACTCGAAGGCATGACACAGCTTGTCTGTTTTAAATTAGGCAATGAACAATTTGCCGTAGATATACTTACAGTTCAGGAAATCAACCTGATGGTTGAAATAACCAAGCTTCCTGAAGCTCCATATTACTGCGAGGGAGTTATCAACTTGAGAGGTAGGGTTTTCCCTGTTCTTAATCTCCGCAAAAAATTCGATATGGATGTTGTTGAATGGAATAAGGACACTCGTATTATTGTATGTGTTGTCAAAGATAGTATTGTTGGCATGGTCGTTGACTCGGTTGATGAAGTTATCACGCTTGATAATTCAACAATAGAACCTGCCCCGGACATAGTCTCCTCGGCCAATACCGACTATATTACAGGTGTTGCCAAATTAAAAGATAACCTTCTCATATTCTTAGATATCTCTCGTATTGCAATCGAGGCGAACGATGTAGTGAGATCCAAAACAGATAGTTATGTGCCTTTGACAAACGCTGTAGCCGACAAGTCGATCAGCAGCAAACTCGAAAAAGCAAATTTGGATTCAGTCGAGGCTATCATTAGTCAACTCAAAAATGTAACCCGCGAATTAGATGCCAATACTTCTGAACTTGAATCTGCCGCCAACGAAGTTATGACTTGCGCCAAAGCTACTGTACAGGCAGCTGAACGTATGTCAGAGCTTACCGGTAAACAGGTTGGATGTTCCAAACAGGTAGTTGCAACGGTCGAAGAAACTACTACTGCATTCACAGAAGCATGGTCGATCTCAGGTAACACTACCCGCAAACTTGCAGAGATTATCAAGACTATTCAGGCTGAAACTGAAAACGCCCGTCAGTCGATGGAAGATGGTCTCAATAAGGGTCGTGAGATGGCGGACAAGGCAAACAGCTCACTAAATGAAGCTGTCAATATGTCGAATGAGGCTATTGGTGTTATTGAAATGATCGATTCTTCTTCTGGTGGCAAAACTATTGTCGAGGCTAAGGTTGAAATCGTAGTCGAACCTGAAGTTGAAGTTGAAGTTGAAGCTAAAGAAAAAACTGTGACTAAGCCAAAAGCTAAAGCCAAAAAGAAAACTGCCAAGAAGCCTGTAATAGCTTGATTGGTATTTGTGTCAGGTTGCAAGCAACCATGACCTACAAGAAAAATCCTGCCAGAAATGCAGAACCGATAAACTGATGTTGGTTCTGCCCTACAAGACTTTCGCTATCAATGAAAAGGGCTACTAGAAGTTCAGGTCCGAAGACGCACCTGACCTACAAGAAAAGAACTAAATAGCCGTATATGTGCGATAAGAGCCCACCTTTCAGGTGGGGTACGAAGAAAACCAATGAATCTTGATTCCTGTTAGTATTTTGGCGGAAGACCCCAGTTTAGTTTGGAACGAAGAAGTTTGTAGAATGAATTTTCCGGAAATTGAACAAACCGTGATTTGAAACCAGCTTTGGAAACACGAACCCGTTGGCCATCGGATAAATCAAAATTAACCTGACCATCGATTGTCAAATTGGCCAATCGTCCTTCGGTCATAACAGTAATATCAATGACATCATCACCGTGGAAAATCATTGGACGAGTAGTCAGTGAAAATGGTGCAATCGCCGCGCCGATCATAGCTTCCATGCCGGGCTTCATAATCGGTCCACCGATAGCGAGCGAATAGGCGGTCGATCCGGTAGGAGTGGCAATAACGAGACCATCGGCCATGTAGGTCACAACCTCTTCCCCGTTTACTTCAAGCTTAATATGAAGAACTCTACTGACCGAACCATTGTCAATGACGACATCATTAAGTGCTGTGGGAGCTTCAAATTTACCGTCGCCATTAACATCGGTTTGCAGAAGCATCCGTTCTTCGATTGTATAACGGCCTGCAACAATATCATTGAGTGCTTTGATTAGTTCGTCGGGAGTTTGTTGGGTGAGGAATCCGAGTGAGCCGAGATTGATACCCAAAATTGGAGTGCCCGAATCACCGATCGCTCGGGATGTTGCAAGAAGAGTTCCATCACCACCCATCGAAACGATCATGTCAGATTCGTGGGCGAGACGATTGCGTTCTACAAAATGGTCGAATTCAGGTACAGCATTATGAATCTCTTTGCAGAGAACAAGCTTCTGGTTGGATTCTTTTGACCATTTGATGAAAGCACGGATAGCATCAACCGCACCAGTTCTTTTAAGATTTGCTATTAATCCAAAACGCATTTTCTATCTCCTTGGAATAAGAAAACAGATAGTGTCGATTGATGCAAGTAGGTGAAACAATTTTGCTAACGAAAAGATGTTTTATCGTCGATCGGTCCCGGTAACAGGAGCAGGAATATTGTCGCTTGATAGTCCAATTTCAGCCTGAGGACCAGTTTCGTTAATTGCGGAACTGCCAAGTAAAACTGATATTCTCTGGGCCAAAGAGGATGCATCAAGACCGATTTCTTTTAGCAATTGAGGTCTGGTGCCATGAGTTACAAATGAATCTGGGATACCGTAAGATTTGAATTTTCCTTTGAAACCACGCTCTAATAACCATGCCGAGACCTGCTGTCCAAAACCACCCAAAAGCTGTCCTTCTTCGACTGTGATAATCGTTTTAGCAGATTTTAGAACCTTTTCCAGGTATGCTTCATCAAGTGGTTTCACAAACCTTGCATTCACGAGTGATATATTGTGTGTTGCAAGTGAGTCTGATTTTATGGCAGTGGCCATTTCCTGGACCATTGTACCGACTGCTAAAACTGTCGTGTCGGCTTCATTGGTGAGTTGTTCCCATTTGCCCCATTCGATAGGATCGACTGCTTCTCTCATCGGTTCTGGAACTGATTCTCGGGGGAACCTGATTGCAATAACACCTTTGAAGTCAGAGGTCGATGAATGGTGTAGCATCGCTCTTAATTCGTTGCCACATCTCGGGGCTGCGAGTGTCAGGTTTGGCACCGTTGATAAGTATGCAATATCGAAACAACCATGATGAGTCGGGCCATCCTGTCCAACCAACCCGGCGCGGTCCATACAGACAACAACAGGTAATTTCTGCAGGGCCATGTCATGTATGATTTGGTCGTAGGCACGTTGCATGAAGGTTGAATAGACGGTCAAAAACGGTCTTATACCTTCACAGGCTAAGCCTGCGGCAAAACAACCGGCGTGAGCTTCTGCAATTCCTACGTCAAAGAATCGGTCGGGGTATTTCTCTGCGAAACCGTCCAAGCCGGTGCCCGAGGACATAGCTGCTGTAATAGCGACTACACTTGGGTT
>JAUVAR010000059.1 GCA_030591625.1 Candidatus Zixiibacteriota bacterium | reverse complement strand
TTCTTGATCGTTTTGAATATGTGACTGCGATGTCGTGCAACTATGTATTTTCGCTTGCTGCCGAACGGCTTGCCGAGATCGTTGTGCCCGACCGAGCTGAATACCTTCGCGTAATTATGCTCGAACTAAATCGTATCGCATCGCATCTGATTTTTTATGGTGTAACAGCTATGGATATCGGTGCCTTGACGCCATTCCTGTATGGATTGCGCGAGCGTGAATTGATAATGGATTTGTTTGAGATGACCTGTGGTCAGCGATTGACTTATAATTATATAAGAGTTGGTGGTGTTTCACGAGATATTCCAAAAGGATTTGAAGAAGCTTGTCGCAAAGCTATCAAGACGATATTTGAAAAGTTGTCTGACTATGAAGGCCTCTTAAATGAAAATCCGATCTGGCTTGTTCGTAATAAGGGTATCGGCTTTATGTCTGCTGAGACAGGTATAGCGTATGGCGTGTCTGGTCCTGTGCTGAGAGCATCGGGTGTTGATTATGATTTGCGTCGTGATGACCCGTATTCAATTTATGATAAGTTTGACTGGGATGTAGCAGTACGTCAAAATGGTGATTGCTACGACCGTTATCTTTTGCGTTTGGATGAAATAAAGCAGTCGATAAGAATTATCGAACAGGCTCTTGATGGTATTCCTGAGGGTGATATCAAAGCGAAGGTTTCGCCGAATTTTAAACCACCGGCCGGTGAAGTTTATGCTCGTATTGAAAACTCACGTGGTGAGATGGGTGTTTATATTCAGTCCGATGGTAGCAAGAAACCGCTTCGGGTGAAGACTCGTGGTGGGTCGTTTAATCAGCTTCAGGTGTTACCTGTAATTGGAACAGGTGGATTGATTGCCGATCTGGTAGCTATTTTTGCATCGCTTGATGTTATTCTGCCGGAGGTTGATCGATGAACCTCATTGTAGCAGTTGCCGAGCTTGATGGATTATTCACCTGGTTATATACACAGTTGACAGCGACTGGATTGGGTGAGCCGTGGGTGACGATTATTCAGTACGGTGCTTTGGCTGCCATCATGTTTGGAGCTCTTTCACTTATAGCACTAATTCTTGTTTGGTGGGAACGAAAAATAGCGGCTCATATTCAGCAACGGTTTGGTCCTATGCGTCATGGTTGGCATGGCTGGTATCAGACTGTTATGGATGCGCTTAAATTATTGCAAAAAGAAGACGTTGATATAACTGCTCGTGACAAGGTTGTCTTTTTCTGGGCACCTGTTATGTGTTTTGTTGCTGCTTTCTTAGCTTATATCGTGATGCCGTTTGGTGATGGGCTTATTGTGGCTGATCTGAATATCGGCATACTATATATATTAGCTGTTACGACGTTTACTGTTATAGCGCTCTTGATGGCTGGTTGGGGCTCTAATAATAAATATGCACTGCTTGGCGGGATGCGTTCGGCAGCTCAGGCTGTTAGTTATGAAATCCCGATGGTAGCATCGATTCTGGTAGTGGTTGTTTTTGCCGGATCATTGTCGATGGTTGATATTGTCAATGCACAGTCGGGTTATATGTGGAACTGGTTTATTTTTAGAATGCCTTATGGGCCGATTGCATTTGTGACCTATATAATTGCAGCAACTGCCGAGGCGAACCGTACTCCGTTTGATATGCCTGAGGCTGAGCAGGAGTTGGTGGCTGGATTTAATGTTGAGTATTCCGGCATGAAGTTCGCGATGTTCTTCCTGGCCGAATTTATAAATATGTTTACCGTGTCGGCTATTGCAACAACGCTGTTCTTAGGTGGGTGGCACGGTGCATTTTTGCCTTCGTGGGCATGGTTCTTCTTAAAGACTATTGCGATGGTATTCCTTTTGATGGTTATTCGTTGGACTTATCCAAGATTGCGGGTAGATCAATTGATGGAATTCGCATGGAAATTCCTGGTGCCTTTGACCTTTGCAAATTTACTGTTAGGTGCCTGGTTTAAGTGGGCTGGGTGGTATTGGTAATGGGAATATTTAAAGATATCAAAGCTCTCATCACGGGGATGGGGATCACTACCAAGCATCTGGGGCGACATGCGATCACGTTGCAATATCCTGAAGAGAAATGGACAATGCCTGAGCGTTCGCGCGGTATCGTGGTGCTTCTCTCGGATAAAGAGACTGGTGATCTGAATTGTACCGGATGTCTGCTTTGTATGAAGGCTTGTCCGACCGCTGCTATCTTTGTTGATGCGCCTCGTGGTGAAGACAAGAAGCGGGTGCTTAAGGCATTTGTAGTTGATAATACACTTTGTTGTTTCTGTGGTTTGTGTGAAGAGGCATGTAATTTCTCAGCTCTTAAGATGGCCGGGATGTATGAACTCTCAACCGATGATAAGTCCACACTTATATGGGATATGAAAAAGCTGCAATTGATGGGTAAAGATGTGCCTTACGAAGACACTCGTAAAAAGAAGCCTGTGAAAAAACCGGCGGTGCCGGCCCCAACACCGTCCGAGAATATAGTAAATTCTAAAACCAAAACAGATGATGAACAGACTGCACCGACGGAAACGAAGAGTGAAGATAAAACTGATAGCCCGAAAGATGACAAGGAGTAGAGTATGAACGAAGCTGCTAATCCTGGCATTGTCTTTTGGGTGCTTAGTGCTATAATCCTAGTTACAGGATTCATGGTTGTAAGTTTAAAAAATATATTTCATTGTGCGATAGCGTTGGTTCTCTGTCTTAGTGGAGTTGCAGGAATCTTTGTATTGCTCGGCGCTGAATTCTTAGCTGGTGCCCAGGTGCTTATTTATGTAGGTGCCGTAGCAATATTGATGATTTTTGGTGTGATGTTAACATCGAATTTAGCCGGTAAAAAGATTATTGCGACAACTTCGAATGCGATGGTAGCTTTCTTTGCAACTGTCCTTTTTGGAGGTGGCACAATTGTTACGATATTCATGACTGACGTGTGGAGATACTCAAGTGAGTCTCTTCCGATTGATAATGTCATGTTTATAGGAAAACTTTTGATGACAGAATTTATGCTTCCGTTTGAGGTTGTATCGGTTCTGTTACTCGCTGCGATGATTGGTGCTATCGTTTTGGCCCGGGATGAGGAGTCCTGATGGTACAATATTTGACACTTGCTGCAATATTATTTTCGATTGGTCTTTTCGGTGTGATAACACGTCGCAATACAATCGGAATCCTTATGTCTTTGGAACTTATGTTTAATGCGGCGAACATTAATCTCGTTACGTTCAATAAGTTTATTGCACCGGAGACTTTGACCGGTCAGATGTTTGCGATTTTTGTAGTCGTTGTGGCAGCTGCCGAGGCGACTGTTGGTTTGGCGATAGTGTTGCTGGTTTATAGAAACTGGCGCGGAATTTCAACTGATAACTTTTCGATTTTGAAGTGGTAGGATAAGTTCAATGACTGAAAATGCTTACCTGATCCCTCTACTTCCATTTATCGGCTTTGTGATGATTGTCTTTGCATTGCGATGGAAAGAGAAGGTTGCAGCTGGTTTTTCTATTGCAATGATTCTGTCGAGTTGGGTGTTCTCGATTATTGTGCTCATTGAAACGATCGGTCGTGACGGTGCACCTTATGAGGCATTTTTCTATATAACATCATTTGATACGCTTAATTTTGAAATTGGAATACTTATCGATTCGTTGACGGCGATGATGCTTATCGTTGTGTCGACTGTAGCATCGTGTGTACAGATCTATTCGCTTGGTTACATGAAAGATGATCCGCGTTTTAGTCGGTTCTTTGCGTATCTTTCACTTTTCTGTTTCTCAATGCTTGGGCTTGTTATTGCCAACAACTTCTTTATGATCTTTATCTTCTGGGAGCTGGTTGGTCTGACATCGTATCTGTTGATTGGTTTCTGGTTCGAGAAAAAGTCTGCGTCTGACGCAGGCAAAAAGGCATTTATCACAACTCGTATCGGTGACTTGGGTATGATTGTTGGTCTGCTTCTGATAGCGGGCGGGTGTGGTACTTTTAATTATAATGAAATTTTTTCAAGTGTTGCGGCGGGTACGCTCTCACCCACGATGCTGACGACTGGATTGATATTTTTGTTTGCCGGTGCGGTTGGTAAATCGGCACAGTTCCCGCTTCATGTCTGGTTGCCGGATGCAATGGAAGGCCCCACGCCTGTTTCTGCATTGATTCATGCAGCAACAATGGTTGTGGCCGGTGTTTATCTCGTTGCACGGGCAATGCCACTATTTGAAAGTTCTGCGACCGCTTCGATGGTTGTAGCAATAATCGGAATTACAACTTCGGTTATGGCGGCATCGATTGGTCTGGTACAAAATGATATCAAACGAGTGCTTGCGTATTCTACTGTATCGCAGCTTGGCTATATGATAATGGCCCTTGGCTTGTACGGTTATGATACTGCTATGGGAGAACACTCTCCGGGTTACTATGCCGGAACGTTCCATCTGATGACCCATGCATTCTTTAAAGCACTATTATTCCTTGGAGCCGGATCGGTTATTCATGCGGTGCATACGAATAATATTCAGGAGATGGGTGGTCTCTTACCAAAGATGAAAATTACGGCGTGGACATTTATGATCGCGTCATTATCGATATCGGGTATTTTCCCGTTTGCCGGGTTCTGGTCGAAGGATGAAATTGTAGCAACTGCCTCTACTCATCCTGTGTTCATGTTCTTTACGTTGGCTGTTGCGTTTATGACGGCGTTCTATATGTGGCGTTTATGTTTCCTGACATTCTGGGGCAAGCCTCGCGATCAGCACAGATTCGATCATGCGCATGAATCACCAAGGTCAATGTCATGGCCACTTGCGTTCCTTGGAATACTTGCGGTTGGTGCCGGATGGGTGGGGATGCCTTGGTTGAAAGCTGGGTTTGCATCGTTCGTCTATTCGGGTGAAGCATATAAACCACATGCAGATTATATGCTGATGGGTGTTTCGACAGTTGTTGCAGTGTCTGGAATCGGACTGGCCTGGTTAATGTATGCCAAGCAGGTTATTTCGCCGGACAAAATGGTTGCAAGATTCAAACCGATTCATAAACTCCTTTTGAATAAATATTATTTTGATGAAATATATGACTTTATCATTATTCGTCCGGTGTTGGCGTTTGGTCGTTACATGTGGACATTTGATGCCCGTATCGTTGACGGTTTAGTGAACGGTGTGGCGTGGCTGGTAATGATTTGGTCCGATATAAAGATGTGGTTTGATAAATGGATCATTGACGGTGCTGTTAATGGGGCTGGATGGGTTATCAGTTCTACATCTTCATTGCTCCGATTGGTTCAGACCGGGGCAGTTCAATTTTATGCGCTCTTCATACTTGCATCAATTGTCATATTGGCGGTTGTGAAATATGAAGTTGTTTATAACGATGTGAGTTGGCCAGTATTGTCAATTATTTTGCTGGCTGGATTATACCTGTTAAGTCTGGTTTCGAAAAGTGTGGCCGAGAAGGCCAAAACAGCTGCTGCGGCAACTGCGACAGACTCAGGTGAGGAAGAAAAGTAGTTTACCGATTTTCGGAGGATAGATTCAAAGATGCAGATACCAATTCTTAGCTGGTTAGTTTTTGTTCCCTTAATAGGGATGGTGGCAGTAATGCTTATCCCAAAGGAACGTGTGTCGGCCATTCGCTGGACTGCCACAATCTTCTCGGGTATCGCTATGATTCTCTCTTTCTGGCTGACCTGGGAATACTTTGTAAACTATAGCGACACTGCCGCGATGGCGTTTGTTGAGGGTCCGTACGATTGGATTCCGACGTTACATGTTGAATATTTCCTTGGATGCGATGGCATTAGTGTGCCGCTATTGGCTCTTACTGGATTACTGTCGTTGATTTCAATTATTGCATCGTTCGGGATTAAGGAGCGGGTCAAAGAGTATTTCGCATTCTTCCTTTTGCTTGAAGTTGGAATGATGGGTGTTTTTGTGGCGCTCGATTTCTTCCTCTTCTATGTCTTCTGGGAGATTATGCTCGTACCGATGTATTTCCTTATCGGTATTTGGGGTGGACCTCGCAAGGAATACGCCGCTATCAAGTTCTTCTTATATACATTGTTCGGTTCGATCTTTATGCTCGTTTCGATTCTGATACTTTACTTTAATGCCGAACCGCACACATTGAATATGATGACTCTTATGCAGACTGCGCCGGGGATGACTCATACGCTTCAGATGGTTTGTTTCATATTCTTCTTTATCGCATTTGCAATCAAAGTTCCTGTATGGCCGTTCCATACCTGGCTTCCGGACGCTCATGTGGAGGCACCTACGGCTGTGTCGGTGATACTGGCTGGTGTGCTGCTTAAGATGGGTACTTATGGAATGCTCAGGATTTCCTGGCCTATGTTCCCGGATGCTTTGAGGTCATTGTCATTCTGGATCGCAGTGCTTGGTGTGATTGCAATTATATATGGTGCGCTTGTTTCTCTGGCGCAGAAAGATATGAAGAAACTGGTAGCGTATTCATCGGTATCTCACATGGGATATTGTATGCTTGCGTTGGCTGCGTTCTCATCGACGCAGGCGATAGCAGGATGTATGTTCCAGATGATATCGCACGGTTTGATTACAGGCGCCTTATTCTTATTGGTAGGTGTTCTTTATGATCGGGCTCATACTCGTGAAATTGCAGTCTTTGGTGGGTTGGGCTCAAAGCTGCCCATTTATACCGGCTTGATGGTCTTTTTCTCGATGGCTTCGTTAGGTCTTCCGGGGATGTCCGGATTTATTTCAGAATTTATGATTTTTGTGGGAGCCTTTGGCGCCTTGAACAAGACGCTGGTTGGAATTGCTATTTTGGGTGTTGTGCTTGGTGCCGCTTATATGCTTCGGTTGGTTCAGAATGTATTTCTCGGTGATTTCAATCTCGAACGCTGGGGTGGCTTGACTGAGATCAATGGTCGTGAATTGGTGACGGTTGTACCTTTGGTCATTCTTACTCTGTATTTAGGAATTTATCCGAAACAGCTCAATATGCTGATGTCGGCAACAATTGAAAATATGATTAACCTGATGGCGAGATAACTCTGATGAATTTGCAACTGCCAGAATATTCGCTCCAAGTAATGAGCCCCGAGATATTTCTATTTGTCTGGGCACTATTGGTGATCACATTTGATTTGATTACCAAACGTAAGTCTGGCACGGCGGTCGGTTATATGACGATGCTTGGGCTTGCTTTGACGGGAGCATTCCTCTTTCAGGCAGGATATGGTCGTGGATTCGGGATGATGTTCTTCAATGACCCGATGGCGATATTCTTCAAGGTTATCTTCCTGGGTGCTGCCTTCATGGCGGTCGGTTCGACCTTTGGAATTACTGAAAAGAGAATTGTAAATCATCGTGGCGAGTTCTACGGATTGATACTGATGTCAACTGTAGGTATGATGTTCCTGGCATCATCGCAAGAACTGTTGTCACTTTATATCGGTTTGGAACTGACGACGATTCCATTATATGTATTGGTGTCGTTCTTTAAGGATGATAAAAAATCAGTTGAGTCGGGTATCAAGTATTTGATCGTTGGTGCTCTTTCATCGGCTTTGCTAATCTATGGTATCTCATTCCTGTATGGTCTTAGTGGCACAACTGAGATCAATCAGATGACAATAAATATCGCGATCACCCATATACAGAATGAAACTCTCGGAGTGGCTCTTTTGATGCCAATCATGCTGTTACTTGCCGGTATCGGTTTTAAGTTAGCATTGCCTCCGTTCCATCAATGGGCACCGGATGTTTACGAAGGGGCACCGACCCCGATTGCGGCTTTCTTGTCGGTTGGTTCCAAGGCGGCAGGAATTGTTGCATTCTCAAAAATTATGGTGATGGGTCTTGAAGTATTTCACTCCCCTGTGATGGCTCCCAATGACTGGGGTATGATGGTTGCATTGATGGCGGCCGGTGCGATGGTATGGGGAAATATTGCTGCTATACGTCAGACAAATATAAAGCGTATGCTCGCGTTTTCATCGATTGCCCAGGCTGGTTATATAATGGTCGGGATGCTTGCCATGAACGAGTACGGACAGTCGTCGGTTGGCTTCTATATGTTCGTATATATGTTTGCAAACATGGGAGCATTTGCAATTGTAACAATTGTTGAAGATCAGACCGGTTCTTGTGAAATATCGACTTTCAGCGGTTTATCGAAAAGCTCGCCATTTTTCTCGGCTGCTATGGCAATCTTCATGTTGTCACTGGCTGGAATTCCACCGTTGGCTGGTTTCTTTGCCAAGTATTATGTCTTTGCGGCTGCGATCGCTCATGCGGGACAAAACAATACAACGGGCTGGTTATACTGGCTGGTTGGAATAGGTTTGCTAACTACAGTTTTTGCTCTTTACTACTATGCGAATATAATCAAAGTGTCTTATTTTGGAAAAGAAGCATCACCGTTTAAATTGAAGGCACCTCTTCCGGCAGTTATTATAATAGTCATTGGGTTGCTTGGTGTTTTTGGATTTGGTTTATACCCGGAACCGATTATTGATTTCGCATCCAATTTGTCAGATTATTTCAAACGCTAACAGACAATTAGTCAATCTTCACAATAGACTGCTAAACTGCAATTTTGTTGACTTTCTTACGCGGTATTTCTATAATCAGGTTGCATTATTGAGAGATCAGGAGTAGTTTTCCGGTGATCAAGTCTTTTAAAGAAATCATAAAGCGATACTTCATCTCTGGTGTGGCAGTTGTAGTGCCGGCCATTATTACCTATTTGGTTCTAAAATTCCTATTTCAGACGGTTGACGGTATTTTGCAGTCATATTTGCAGGATCTGCTTGGGTTCTATAGAGCTGGTCTTGGTTTATTGACTATTGTACTGCTTATTTTGGTATTTGGAATTCTGACTCGAAACTGGGTGGGCCATCGCATTTATGAGGCGGGGGACAGATTGATTGCCCGGATGCCTCTTATTCGTCCAATTTACTCGGCTGCAAAACAGTTGCTCCATGCTTTGACTTCAGATTCCGGGGGGTCATTTAAAGATGTTGGGCTGGTGGAATATCCGAGGAAGGGGCTTTATCAGCTCTGTTTTGTGGCACGTCCGGTGGAAATTCATGCCGAAGGGAAGACCAGGTCTCATCTTACCGTTTTTGTGCCGGCAACTCCAACTCCGGTGACAGGAATGGTAGTAGTAGTTCCTGCAGAAGATATTATATTACTTGATATGAGTATAGAAGATGGTGTAAAATTCCTTGTGTCAGGCGGAGTAGCATCTCCGTCTGTATTGAAACAGAGAATGACAACAGAATGAAAGAGAGTGCTTACAGGTGAAGATTGCCAATCTCCTGATGGAGAGTCGCATTAATATGGATTTGCAGAGTCGTACCAAGGATGAAGCTGTTGGTGAGATGCTTGATATGATTCGAGATGCTGGATTTGAGTTTGATTATGGGAGAGTGCAAGCTTCGATTCGTGAACGGGAAGAGGTCGAGAACACTTCTTATGGTCGTGGTTTTGCGTTTCCACACGCGCGTACCGATGCAGTCAATGAGCTTTATATTGTAATTGGTGTTTCGAAGCAGGGACTTGAAGAAAAGACTGTTGATGGAGTGCCTGTGCATGTCGTATGTCTGTTGCTGACACCTTCGACAATTGCAAAGCTCTATCTCCAAACGCTTTCAGGATTGGCGAATTTTGCAAGGCAGGATGGTATTCTTGAGAAGATTAAAGCTTTGGATTCAACTTCTGATCTCATCAAACTTTTATCTGATTCTAATATTATGATTGATAAGGAATTGATGGTCAAAGATGTCATGCGACATGGAGTGGCACGAGTGACTCCCGATGATACGCTCAAAGATGTTGCCAATCAGATGTTCAGGCATCGTTTGTCGGCTCTGGCTGTGGTTGATAATAATTTCAGATTAGTTGGCGTGATTAATGACCGTGATTTGATTAAGGCAGGATTACCGGATTATAAGACGTTGATATCGAATTTGAATTATTCAATGGATGTGGAACCGTTTGAGGAGCTGCTTAAGAAAGAAGATAAGATAAAAGTATCGCAACTCTATCGTGATGATTATGAAGTGACAACACCAGATACAAGAATTGTCGAGGTTGCAGCTATAATGATTTTTAAAGATATCAGGCGTGTCTTTGTCGTTGATAATGAACTATTAGTTGGAGTTTTATTGAGAAAAGATATTGTGAGCATGATAATTCGGGGTTAAAGGGCTAAGCATCTTAGGGATTTTATGAATCAACAAACAGAACAATATGAAATTACATCCTCGATCTGGTTTACACTGATCCTGGCGACAATTGTTACACTTCCAGGGATTTACTTTGGATTATCAAACATTGAATTGTCACCAATTGTTGGATCTTTGATTTTCGGAGTGGCGATATTTGGTGCGGCGTTTTTACTTTCGTGGGGAGCGGAGGCGGCTCAGCTCGAAATTTCGGAAGCATTAGCTATTGCGATTCTTGCTCTCATTGCTGTTCTGCCTGAGTACGCGGTAGATTTTGTTTTTTCATGGAAGGCGGCCCACGATCCTGAATATGCTCATTATGCCATTGCCAATATGACTGGAGCAAACCGATTACTGGTAGGTTTGGGTTGGCCGTTTGTGTTGCTCCTTTATATTTGGTCAAAGAAGAAGAAAGAGATCGTGCTGTCGGCATCGAATCATGTTGAGATATTCTATCTTGCGTTGGCTTCGCTCTATTCTTTTACGATTCCGCTGAAAGGTTCTCTTACTCTGATAGATTGTGGTATTTTGGTTTTGTTGTTTGCGATGTACACGAGACGTGCCGGACAACTTGAATCAGAAGAGCCTGAAATAGTTGGTCCGGTGAAGATTCTGGCAAATATGAGTCAAAAGCCACGTCGAATCTGGACGATTATATTTTTCCTCTTTCCGGGTACGGTTATTTTTATGGTGGCCCATCCCTTTGCAGAATCACTTCTTGAAGCGGCTGAAATTTTGGGAATGAGCAGGTTTCATGCGGTGCAATGGCTTGCACCAATCGCATCGGAGGCACCTGAGTTTATTATTGCTGGCACCTGGGCTATCAGGGGAGCGGCTAATGCGGCTATCAGGG
>JAUVAR010000188.1 GCA_030591625.1 Candidatus Zixiibacteriota bacterium | reverse complement strand
GTTGACATCGAGAAGGATTTCTTCTTCTCCTTCGGTTGATCCTTTTTTACGGCAATAGATTTTGTATGATTTACCTTCTTCGTCACGCGAATAGTACCAGTAGTCGCCACGTCTGACCGGTACTGAGAGGTCGGTCTCTTTGATACGGCCCTTGAGTTCATTGTATAATTGTTCTTGTAGTTCGGTCGTGTGTGATGTCATCGAGTCGGCGTAGGCGTTCTCAGCCTCTAAGTATGAAATAACTTCCGGCTTTTCTTTTCCACGTAGCCAGAAATAGTTGTCAACTCGTTCGACCCCAAACATAGTGTCGATTTTCGCTTCAACTTTGGCAACCGGTGGAGTTGCCGTCGGTCGTTGTTTGGCGCATCCTGCTGCGAGGACTAACGCAACCAACGCAACAAGTGAGGCCAGAATAACAAGAGTCTTTTTCATTTGAGACCCTCCAATCTTAAAGTTATATTTATTCACCAATTATTTTCACAAGTACCCGCTTGCGACGGCCACCATCGAATTCACCGTAGAAAATCTGTTCCCAGGGACCAAAGTCTAACTTTCCCTTAGTAATAGCCACAACAACTTCACGGCCCATCACCTGCCTTTTAAGATGAGCATCGGCGTTATCTTCACCGGTCAGGTTATGGCGATACTGCGATAGTGGTTCGTGTGGCGCAAGCCCTTCGAGCCATTTTTCATAGTCATGATGCAGGCCCGATTCGTCGTCATTGATAAAGACCGAGGCGGTTATATGCATCGCATTGACTAATAGCAGACCCTCGGAGATGCCACTTTCGGTTATGCAGCTTTGGGCTTCGGGAGTGATATTGATAAATTCACGTCGACCTTTAACATTAAACCAGATTTCTTTTCGATATGATTTCATTTATAATTTTCCTTATTTTGATTGAGTGGGAATTCCGCTTCCTGTGTGTGGTATGCTCCTTCGGTGCCTAAGAAGCTCGAATATAGTGAAAAGCTATTGACTTTAAATGACTCAATTTCGAAGAGGGAACTAATCATTAAAAATTCTGCCAGATCCTGATCGGCGACTTCTTTGACTTTTCCTAACGGGATATGAGGTGCAAATTTGCGACCTTCGGGGTCAAGTCCGGCTCGGGTGAGAGCGGATTCAATCCTGTTTCTCAGCTGTACAAGAGATTCGGTTTTTTCAACTCCGGCCCAGATTTTTTCGGCTTCTCTATGTGGCGGGAAAAATCCAACTCCTTTGAGATGGATATCAACGGGCGGGAGTAAGATAGTGTCGAGCGCTTCTATAGTATCATGCATAATAGCACCATCTACTTCGCCGATGAATCTAATGGTAATATGCATCTGTTCGGGAGTGAACCAGTTAGCTCCACGCAGGCCGTGGCAGAGAGAATCTACCTGGGTGAGGACGGTTTCCGGGATATCTATGGCTATAAATAGTCTGTACATTGCTCTGGGACAAGTTATTGGTTTGATCAAGATAGGAATTATCCGGGCCATGTCAATCGGACTTTGGGGAAGCAAAGGGTTAACTTCTGACTATTGGTGATTGGTCGATTCGTTTGACAATCGATCTCTGCAGGAGTAAATTCAATTCTCATTCAATTTAAGGAAATAAATGGCTTGCAGGACTCTTGTTACCGGTGGGGCTGGTTTTATTGGATCACATCTTGTTGACTCGCTGCTTCAACGGGGGGAACAAGTTAGTGTTATAGATAATTTTAATAATTTCTATGATCCAGAAATCAAACGGTCGAATATTCGAGAGCATTTACAGCATGACAATTATGCGCTGGTTGAAGGGGATATAAGGGATAATCAAAAAATTATTGATACTTTTAAGGCTGGCAAGTTTGACCGAGTGATTCATCTGGCGGCGATGGCTGGAGTAAGGCGCTCAATTGAACAACCGGCTCTATATAATGAAGTGAATTTGATTGGAACGCTAAACCTGCTTGAGGCTTGTCGTGAATATTCGGTGAATGATTTTATTTTTGCATCTTCATCTTCTGTTTATGGTAACAATGAAAAACTACCTTTCTCCGAATCAGATCCGGTTGATAATCCAATCTCTCCTTATGCAGCGACAAAGAAATCAGGCGAGTTGATGGCTTATACTTTTCATTCTTTGTATGGAATGAAGATGGCTTGCCTGCGTTTTTTTACAGTCTATGGTCCGCGTCAACGACCGGAGATGGCGATTCATCTGTTTGCTGATGCGATATATCATGGTCGTGAAATTAATATGTTTGGAGATGGTGAGTCGAGCCGTGATTATACGTTTATAGGAGATATTATCACAGGGATTCTTGGCTGCACAACAAGTGAATATGATTATCAAATAATTAACCTGGGACGATCTGATACTATCAAACTAAGAGAGTTAATTAGTAAATTGGAACAACGGATTGGTAGGCAGGCAATGATTGTACAAAAAGAAAATCAACCTGGGGATGTTAATCATACGTACGCGGATATTAGCAAAGCGAAAAGAATGATCGGGTATGATCCGGTAGTATCTATAGATGAAGGACTTGATCACTTTTGTGAATGGTACCTTGAACGATTGGATTCGAAATGAATATATGTGTCATAGGGACAGGCTATGTTGGTCTGGTGGTTGGAAGTTGTTTGGCGGATTTTGGAACAAACGTTGTTTGTGTTGATAGTAATGCCGGTAAAATTGATGATCTCAACAACGGAAAGATGCCAATTTATGAGCATGGTTTGAGTGATATTGTGTCACGCAATACGAAACTTGGACGTCTCTCTTTCACGACTGATCTTAAATCTGCTATTGATAAATCAACTGCAATATTTCTGGCTGTAGGCACCCCCGAGGGTGAAGATGGTCGTGCCGATATGTCTCAGATCAGAGCAGCAGCTTTGGATATTGCAAAACTTATGACTGAATATAAAGTGATTGTTGTAAAATCAACTGTTCCGGTTGGTACCGCAAAAATATTACGCCAACTTATAAGCGACAACCTTGACAGTAAGATTGAATTTGATGTTGTTTCGAATCCGGAGTTTCTTCGTGAGGGTGTCGCGGTGAATGATTTTCTGCATCCTGATAGAATTGTACTGGGGACAACGTCGGAACGAGCTCTGGAGATCATGCGTGAAATATACCGTCCGACTTATCTTTTGAAAAAGCCATTTGTTACAACAACGAATGAAACGGCAGAACTTATAAAGTATGCCGCCAATAGTATGCTCGCGTTGAAAATATCATTCATAAATGAAATAGCAAATCTGTGTGATCATATCGGTGCGGATGTTTATGATGTTGCGGTTGCAATAGGTATGGATGGTCGCATTGGACCAAAGTTTTTGCATCCTGGTCCTGGATATGGTGGCTCCTGTTTTCCCAAGGATATGTCCTCGCTGGCGAACATTTCGCGTGATAATGATTACGACTTCAAATTGATAAACGCACTTATTGAAGTGAACACTCGTCAACGTGAATTAGTAATTGAAAAAGTGAAAGATGCGCTCGGTTCATTTGAAGGAAAGAAAATAGCTATACTTGGTTTGTCGTTCAAACCGAACACCGATGATATACGTGAAGCTCCTGCAATTTATGTCGCACGCACGTTATTAGAGCATGATGTTAAACTCAGTGCTTATGATCCGGCTGCAATGGATGCAGCGAAAGCTTTGTTGCCTGAAATAGTATATTGCGAAAACCTCTATGTTGCGTGTGACTCAGCAGATTTGGTTTTGCTTATGACTGAATGGAATGAATTCAGAGATATCAATTTTGAGAAAATCAAAGAGAGTGCACCAGGTGCAGTTATATATGATACGCGAAATTTATATGAGCGTGAACAGATTGAATTATTAGGGTTCAAATATATATGTACAGGGCGTCCGTCTATTGCGTAGTTTGATAAACAATTAAGCGGTCATACGAGTTTCTTGATAATATTGATTATGTCTATTGCATCATTCATAATATAAAAATGGATGCAACGCGTCCCGCTGTTAAGAAGTTCTTCGCATTGTTTGAGTCCCCAACGCAGCCCAATCTCTTTGACATGTTTTGGGCTGGCCATTGCTTCATCAACAAGATCATCTGGAAATGAAATGTGAAAATGTTTGGGAAGTGAAGTTAGCTGCTTGATACCGGTAAGTAGTTTTATACCCGGGATGATTGGAACATCAATCTTTTCGTTACGACAATTTTTAACAAAATTGAAGTAGTGTCCATTTTCAAAAAACATTTGTGTGACTATGTAATCTCCACCTGCATCAATTTTTCGCTTAAGAGATTTAATGTCAGACTTTACGTTAGGTGATTCTAAATGTTTTTCTGGATGACCACCGACACCAATGCAAATATCCATCGGGTCTGTTTCTGCAAGTTCATCAAGGTATTGTCCATTCTTAAGCCCGACTAATTGTTCAACCAGTTCATTCGAATAAACATTGCTCGTACGATCTGACCCCATAGGCTTTTTGTAATTTGATTCATCGCCCCGAATGGCCAGTACATTGTGGATACCGAGGAAATTTAGCTCGATCATTGCATCTTCGGTTTCCTCACGTGAGAAACCACGACATAACAGATGAGGCACTGTGTCGATATTGTAACGATTTTGAATTATACCGCAGAGGCTGATTGTACCAGGGCGTTTCTTGCGGATTCGTCGTTTGATCGTACCATCGCCTAGCTCGTCATAGTATGCTTCGGCAGGATGACTGGTTACGTCGATGAAAGGAGGACGATAGACCATAACCTGTTCGACGATGTTTAATATTTCTTTGGCGCTTTTGCCTCGTGCAGGCGGAATTATTTCATAGCTGAAGAGCGGTTTATTTGCACGGTCAAGATGTTCGGTTACAAACATATTTTACTCACTTAGTCTTTTCGTATGTTTTATTCATACAGCAGTTAGTTATTCTTAGGCTCATTAATATTTGGTTCATAAGAAAGGTTTGAGGCGAGCCAGCGTTCTATTTCTTCCGGCTTCATATTTTTTCGTTTTGCATATTCAATAACCTGATCGCGTGCAATTTTTCCTACGTTAAAGTATCGTGCGTCGGGATGTGCAAAATACCAACCGCAAACAGACGCAGTCGGGCTCATTGCAAAACTTTCAGTCAAAGTTATGCCAGTATTTTTTTCTGCCTCAAGCATCCGGAACAGTTTTTCTTTTTCGGTATGATCGGGACAGGCAGGATATCCCGGTGCAGGCCTTATTCCAATATAGTCACCGGAATAAAGTTCCTCAGGTGTGAGTTTTTCATTTGGAGCATAGTCCCACAGCTCAGTTCGGACATGTTGATGAATTCGTTCGGCCATCGCTTCGGCGAGTCGATCGGCCAGAAGTTTTATCATGATACTATTGTACTCATCATTTTCAGTTGCATATTGTTCGACCAACTGTTCGATTCCCAAACCTGCTGTTACAGCAAAGGCACCTATATAATCTGCCACACCTGATGTTGCTGGAGCGACAAAATCTGACAGTGAGGGACAACTCTGACTGTTTGGTCTCATCATTTGGCGTCTTAGTCCACAGATCGTTTCACGAACAGTTTGTCTTGTGTCATCAGTATAGATTTCAATATCGTCGCCTCGACTGTTGGCCGGAAAAAGACCGACAACACCTTTGGCTTTAAGTTTCTTACCGGAAACTATTT
>JAUVAR010000324.1 GCA_030591625.1 Candidatus Zixiibacteriota bacterium | reverse complement strand
GGGCTTAAAAACTCACACGCTTTGACCGCGTCATCAATGCCCATTGTGAAGTTGTCCCCGATAGGTAGAAAAGCGAGGTCGATTTTGTTCATTTCGCCAATCAACTTCATGTCATAAAAGAGCCCTGTATCTCCGGGATGATAGACTGTGCGTCCATCTACAGTAACAAGAAATCCAACTGGTGGACCGGTATAGATCGACGCATCCTCACCATAACCACCGCCATGATGTGCGATTGTCAGTTTGACCCGTCCGAAATCAAAATCATGCGCACCACCAATATGCATTGGATGAACTGTACATCCCTCTTTGGCACAAAGATTAGCAAGTTCGAATGATGCAACGATAGTTGCCCCGGTACGTTTGGAAATGGCGATTCCATCACCTATATGATCACCATGCCCATGTGTTATCAGGATAAAATCAGCTTCGACATCATCGGCACTAACAGTCGCTTTCTCATTTCCCGTTAGAAACGGATCGATAAGAATACGATGCTTCTCACCTTTTATTTCGACACATGAATGTCCCAGAAACTTTACAGATGGCATTGTCAGCTCCTTCCGGTCTATGATTTTTATATCTGAAAATAAATTAACACAAGTAGTGCAGGAGTGTCAACAATCAAGAAGGTCGGGCCGGATTTTCTCTGATCAGGCCACCACCCAACAGAAGATCGTCGTTATAAAATACAACTGACTGTCCGGGTGTGATCGCACGCTGTGGTTTTTCGAATTTAATTAAGGCTGTGCTTTCATTAGTACACTCCAGAGTGGCGGGCGACGCTTCATGCAGATACCTTATTTTCACATCAACTTGAATTGATTTACCTGTACCAGGTTTGGCCATGCCAATCCAGTTGATATTGTCGGCTAAAAGTTCATTACAGAAGAGTGAGTCGTTGCCACCAACTACAACCTGATTTTTCTCAATATCAAGATACTGCACATACAAAGGGGTTGGATAAGAAATCCCCATCCCTTTGCGCTGACCAACAGTAAAGAATGCAGTACCATCATGCTTACCAAGAACAGTTCCATCGGTGTGCACAATATCGCCAGGTTCAAACTTACGGTTTTGCTTTTCTTCATGCTCTTTTAAGAACCGCCTGTAATCATCATCAGCAACAAAACATATTTCTCTGGACTCCGCTTTGTCGGCCGTTCTAAGATTATGCTTTTTGGCAATCTCACGCACTTCAGTTTTCAGGAATGGTCCAAGTGGCATAAGAGTACGTGCGAGCGCATCCTGCGAAAGTCCCCAAAGAACATACGATTGATCTCGGCTCTTGTCGGTTCCCTTGCGAATCGCCCAACGATCATTTGAGAGTTGCTCAACGAAAGAATAATGTCCGGTCGCAATATGCTCGCATCCAAGCTCTTTAGCTTTGCGAAGGAACTCATCCCACTTCACTTCGGAGTTGCATTGCACACACGGATTGGGCGTTCGTCCGGCACGGTACTCAGACACAAAATCATCAATCACAGTTTTTTGAAAATGTTTTGAGAGATTCAAGAGATAAAAAGGAGCATCTATGGCATCACACACAATGCGGCAGTCAGTAATCGAATCAATTGTGCAGCAACGACCATCTTTGTAAATATCTGCTCCAACATCAACATAATCCCATAGCTTCATGTGCGCCCCGATAACATCATACCCCTGTTCTTTCAAAAGGAATGCCGCCACCGATGAATCAACACCACCCGACATCGCTACCAGAACTTTTCCACGACTCGTCATAAATAACCTAAATGCCCGAAACTACTTTGAACGGTTGTACACCGGCGACATTTCGCGCAGGCGATTGATTATTTCAGGGAGAACTTCAAGAGTGTACTCGAGATCTTTAGTTGTTGTCGCACGACCCATCGAGAATCGAATCGCTCCCTGTGCAGTTATTGCAGGCACCCCCATAGCCATCAGGACATGACTCGGTTCTATCGCACCCGAAGTACACGCCGACCCCGAAGATGCTGCTATACCTTTGAGATCAAGATTCAATATGATCGATTCACCTTCAATTCCATCAAAAGCTATATTAACAGTTTGTGGAACACGATTTGTACGGGGACCATTGAGACGACAGTCAGGAATAGATTTCAAGAGTGAATCTATAAACATATCAGATAATTTTATCAGATGTTCATTATCTTTTGTCATTCGTGCTGAAGCTATCTCAAGAGTACGAGCCAACCCGACAGCACCGGCAACATTTTCTGTTCCGGGACGACGCTTTTTTTCGTGCGCACCACCGAAGAAGAGTGGTGCAATTTTGATACCCTGACGGATAAAAAGAGCTCCTGTGCCTTTGGGTCCATAGATTTTATGCCCGGTCAAAGAGAGCAAGTCAACATCAAGCTCTTGCACATCGACCGGCAATTTCCCAACTGACTGCACCGCATCGGTATGAAAAAGAGCGCCTTTCTCATGTGCGATGGCAGTGAGTTTTGTAATATCCTGAATTACGCCGGTTTCATTATTGGCATGCATGACCGAAACAAGCGATGTCTTTTCGGAGACAAGTTCTGTTAACTTTTCAGACGACACAAACCCTTCTCCATCTACAGGAAGGAGATCAAGTTCAAACTTATCTGACTTGGCCAAATGTTCGGCAGGTTCAAACACCGCATGATGTTCGGTAGCGCCAACGATCAAATGGTTTCTTCTTTTGGCGAGTTGATTGGCAACACCCAAGATTGCAATATTGTCTGATTCTGTTCCGCCCGATGTGAAGTATAATTCTTCCGGTTCGCAGTTGATAAATTCGGCGATTGACTCACGTGCTTTTTCGAGAGCGACTTTAGCATCTCGCCCATACGAATGTACCGAGCTTGCATTACCAAACTTTCCGGTGAGATAAGGAAGCATCGCTTCGATAACTTCCGGGTCAACCGGGGTGGTTGCGTTATGATCCAAGTATATATTTTTCAAGACAATATTTCTCTTTCCGTTCAATCTTATCTTTTGACAGACTATAGTCTCTTAGTATAACAGTTAGAACGCGTACAAGATAGTAAAGTGCC
>JAUVAR010000229.1 GCA_030591625.1 Candidatus Zixiibacteriota bacterium | reverse complement strand
TCAATTCAATACTTTGCACCATTCTCTCACGATGCCGGTGCTCAGGTTCCTGAACCTGCTACAGCCCTTTTGTACGGCTTAGGTCTTGCGGGAGCAGGTCTTGTCAGACGATTTAAGAAGAAAAGCTAAGAATAGCTTATAGCAAATTCAAACGGTCCGCCTGGCGGGCCGTTTTTTTTTGCCTAATTGATAGTTTTTCTCATGCTATGGTGACAGATTTCGTAACAAGCTAAAAACCATATTGCTATATTTTGAGTACTGTCGTAACTTATCGGGCTGAAATGCGAAAGTGGCGGAATTGGTAGACGCGCTGGATTTAGGATCCAGTTCTGCAAGGAGTGGGGGTTCAAGTCCCCCCTTTCGCATAAATAGTGATGGTTATTCTGTCCAGCGTCGGTATAATAACCAAACTAATAGTCTGAATTGTACAGCAGATATTACCTGACTGTCTGAAAGAATTATAGGAATGATCGCAGGAATATTCGAAAATTACCTGTGAGCGAGGAAATGATTGTGAAAGTAGAAGTTATTGATTCTAAAGATTTAGAACGGGAAATAAGTGTCTCTATTGATGCCGATGAAGTTGAAGCGGCAATGGGCAAAAAATTCGCCGAACTAAAAAGAACTGTTGAGCTAAAGGGATTCCGCAAAGGAAAAGTACCAATTGATAAGATCAAAGAACTCTTTGGAGATCAGGTCAAACTCGATGTAGCGGATGATATCATAAAAGAATCATACCCTAAGGCGGTCGAAAAAAATAACCTTAAGGTCGCAACTCGTCCTTCCATCACCGATCTTTCTTTCAACGACAACGGTGGATTAGACTATAAAGCCAAGATGGAAGTATTCCCGGATATTGATTCAATCAATTTAGAAGGAATCAAACTCGAATCATTTGGGACAGAGACCTCCGACGAAGAAGTTGATCAAGCTGTTGACCATATGCGCAAACAAGCCTCAGAACTTCGTCCGCTTGACCGTGAAGCGAAGGAAGGTGATGTTGTCGTTGCCGACATGAAGAAAATTTCTGATTCCAAGAATGCTATTCCTCAGGATGATTTCCCTGATTCTCAAATTGATTTGGGTAATAACCTGACAGTCAAAGAATTCAGAAAAGAAATACCCGGCATGAAAGCTGGTGATGAAAAAGAAGTTCTGGTAAAGTATGATGAAGACTACTCCGATCCTGCTTTTGCCAATGCTGAGATAAAATATAATTGTAAAGTCAAAACAGTTAATGAACGGATATTGCCTGAGTTCAATGATGCTTTTGCCAAGATGACCGGACAGGCAGAAACGGCCCTTGAATTGAGACTTAAAATCAGAGAAAATCTGACCGCACAAAAAGACTCGACTCAAAAGCGTACTTTCAGAACTGAGATTGTAGAACAAGTATGTAAGAAAAATCAGGTCGCGGTACCTCAAGGATTACTTACTGAATATCTTGAATCGGTGGCGAAAGAAGCAAAAGAACGAACTCCTGATCTGAATGTTGAAGAGATGAAGACTGCATATCGGGAAACGGGCGAAAACACAATTCGCTGGGATATTCTTTATCACACGCTTGCAGAGCAAGAAAAGATTGAAGTTTTGCCTGCAGATACCGAAAATTGGATTAACGGGTTCGCTCAGGCAAACGGAATGACTGCCGAACAAGCGACCCAGACATTGAGACAATCCGGAAAGGTACAGGGGCTTCTTGAGTCTCTGCTTGAACAAAAAGTATTAGACTTTTTAACTGAAAAAGCGACCATTTCCGACGTAAAAAAGTAGAATAAGGACATTCGAAACGGAATAAGATTCGAAGAGAAGGATAAAATGGAAAACTCACTGGTGAAAAACCACATGGTTCCGGTTGTCGTAGAGCAGACCGGAAGAGGCGAAAGAGCTTACGATATTTTCTCACGTTTGCTCAAGGATCGAATTATCTTCATCGGTACACCAATTGATGATCAAATAGCAAGTCTGGTTATTGCACAGATGCTGTTTCTGGAAGCCGAAGACCCCGAGAAAGATGTTTTCATCTACATCAATTCCCCGGGTGGTTCAGTAACGGCCGGAATGGCGATTTACGATACAATGCAGTTCATTAAACCGGATATCGCTACTATGTGCATGGGCATGGCTGCATCGATGGGTGCATTCCTGCTTTGTGCCGGTACAGAAGGCAAGAGATCAGCACTTCCCAATAGCCGTATCATGATCCATCAACCTTTGGCAGGCACCCAGGGTCAGGTTTCTGATATTGTTATTATGACCGAAGAATTTACCAAAACCAAAGTACGCCTAAATGACCTGCTCGTGCATCATACCGGCCAGCCTTTGGAACGTATTGAAAAAGATACTGATAGAAATTTCTTCATGTCACCTGCCGAGTCTAAAGAATATGGCTTGATTGATAAGGTGTATGAAGCAAATCGAAAAGAAAAGAAATAGAACTATTGTTGATTGATTCAGACGACCCAGTCGTCCGAGGAGCATAGATAGAATGACTAAGGAAACAGAAGGACCACAACTGCCACAGCGTTGTTCGTTTTGTGGCAAAGACTTTGGACAGGTGAAAAGACTGTTCGCCGGTCATGATGCTCATATTTGTAATGAGTGTATAGGACTTTGTTCAGACATTCTGCACAATGCTCCCGAAGATGAATCATCTGAACAATTGCAGGACCTGCCAAAACCTGCCGAGATAAAAAACTTTCTCGACAACTATGTTATAGGTCAGGAACAGGCGAAGGTTACTGTTTCGGTAGCGGTTTATAATCACTATAAACGAATCAATCACCAGCAAGATTTGCGCACCCGTGCAAATATCGCAACTGGTGATGAAGTAGAACTTGAAAAGTCCAACATTCTTCTGCTCGGACCGACCGGAACCGGCAAGACTCTTATCGCTCGTTCACTGGCTAAATTCCTCAAAGTTCCATTTACAATCGCCGATGCGACAGTCCTGACAGAAGCTGGCTATGTAGGTGAGGATGTTGAGAATATTTTAGTCCGGTTGTTTCATGCTTCAAACTTCAATGCTGCCAAAACTGAACGTGGTATAATTTACATTGATGAAGTTGATAAAATTTCGCGCAAAGATGGCAACCCGTCAATTACTCGCGATGTCTCCGGTGAAGGTGTCCAACAGGGTTTGTTAAAAATCCTTGAAGGCACAGTCGCTAATATACCTCCGAAGGGCGGGCGGAAACATCCTGAGCAAGCCTTTGTGCAAATAGATACTACTAATATATTGTTCATCTGTGGTGGTGCTTTTGATGGTTTGGAAAAAGTAATCGCTCGTCGCATGGGTAATAAAACGGTTGGCTTTGAAGCGGACAAAAAGAGCATCTCTGCATTAAGTGGCGATATATTCGAACATGCTGTACCGGCTGATCTAATCGAGTTCGGTTTAATCCCCGAATTGGTTGGACGTATTCCGGTTTCGGCAGCCCTTAAGCCGCTCGATGAAGAAGCGATGCTAAGTATTTTAACCAAGCCTCGTAATGCTTTGACTCGTCAGTATGCTCGCCTGATGGAACTTGAGGGTGTAAAACTTAAGTTTGATCCTGATTCTCTGCAGGCCGCAGTTGAAATAGCTACCGAACGCAAGACTGGTGCCCGTGCCCTTCGCTCGATTTTTGAGAAGGCTATGTTGCAAGTGATGTATGATGTTCCATCGCATTCAGAAATTGCCGAGGTTGTTATTACTAAAGAGACAAATACCGAAGGCAAAATGCCCAAACTTATAACCCACGCCGAAAAGAAAAAGGCCGGGTAATAAATTTATTACATATATGTAGCAGACATTTACGGGGTGATCACTTTAGGGTGTTCACCCTTTTTCTTTTTGTTGAAACAAGAATATCATCACTCCCTATTAAAACTAACGAAATGAGGTAACTAAAATGCATGATAAACTTGCTCTCATAAACGCACAGTTTGAATCGAACAGTGGTCTGGTTGGATTTATGGCGAAAGATATTTCGGCGGAACATTTAACCAAACGTCCTCATGAATCAGTCAATTCATTTCATTGGATTGTTGGGCACATGACAGAATCGAGATATGTCTTAGCCAACCTGATCGGCGATAAGATAGAATCTCCTTTGAAGGGTTTTTTCCAACGCGGGCAGGAAGTAAAAGAGATGTCCGAATATCCATCGTATGAAACAATTCTAAAAGCCTGGACAGAAACAGGGAGCGAGCTTGGAACCCGTTTTGAAAAGGTAACCGGTGAACTACTGACAACAGCCTCAAAGCTTGGCACACCAGGTGAAGAAACTATTCAGGGAAATATCGCATTTCTTGCATTACATGAATGTTATCACGTGGGACAGCTGGCTTCGGTTCGTAGAATGCTTGGCTACACCAGACCGTTTGGGTAACAGTTAGAGCTCAAGGCGATAGAGAGGACGCGATTGTGCGAGTCTTTGTATCTCTTTGAAATTATGCTCGATAAATATTTTTTCGGGACCGGTGAACGAAAAAGCTGCTGGCAGCTGTTTGCCATCTTTGGTCAAAGTAACGGGGTAAGCTTCGACAAACTTACCCTTATGTTGTTTTACACCTACCCGCCAGATACGGCCGATATCCCGTGAATAAAAGTAACAGGCCAGTCCGAACTCGGTATCGTTGGCCATGGCAATC
>JAUVAR010000032.1 GCA_030591625.1 Candidatus Zixiibacteriota bacterium | reverse complement strand
TCTGCAACCGATATATGATTATGATAAAGCGGATGTTATTCTTGCACTCGATTCGGACTTCTTGCAGGCAGAGTCAGAGTCTGTCAGAGCAACGAAGAAATTCTCAGTTGGTCGGAAAGTACGTTCACAATCTGACACAATGAATCGTTTGTACTCAGTTGAAAGTAATTTTACAGTAACTGGTGCACAGGCCGATCATCGTTTACGCCTTAAGTCATCGCTTGTTGGTAAATTTGCAATGGTGTTGGCGTACGAGTTGACGCAGTTGGGTATTGAACACCCGTTTGATGCTAAGAAAATATCTGATCCGGCGATTGATTCAAAGTTTGTGAAAGTGCTCGCATCTGATTTGGTGAGTGCCAAAGGAAAGTCTTTGATTGTGGCTGGTGCAAGACAACCTGCGGAACTGCATTCGGTTGTCGTTGCATTAAATGAAGCGCTTGGAAATAACAATAATACAATAAAATATAAGTCGCTTAAGTCTGAGTTTATTTCTTCGACCATCGACCTTAAGTCGTTAGTGGCTCGAATGAAGAACTCAGAGATTGATACGCTTGTTATGGCGGGTGGCAATCTTGTATATTCTGCACCTTCTGACTTAAAATTTGCAAGAGCGTTGAAGAAAGTTAAGAATTCGATTCACCTTTCGTCGCATCTTGATGAAACATCATCACTATGTTCATGGCATCTGCCACAAACGCATTTCCTTGAGAGTTGGTCGGATGCTCGTGCGGTTGATGGGACTCTCAGTATTGTGCAACCTTTGATTGAGCCGTTGTATGGAGGCATCAATCAAGTCGATTTGCTTACCATGATCTCTGGAAGTGAAGAAAAAACAGCATACGATACAGTAAAAGAGACATGGCAGGGCGTAGTCAAGTCAGCTGATTTTGAAAAGGTTTGGACAAAAGCTCTGCACGATGGAATACTGGCTGATAGTGAAGCATCTTCTGTCGTTACTAAAATTGATAAAGCGTCTGTAGCTGTTGCTTCAAGTAAATTATTTGCATCTACTGTTACCGATGATATCGAAATTGGTTTCTATAGCTCACAGCTTTATGACGGACGCTATGCCAACAACGGTTGGTTACAGGAATTACCTGACGCGGTTTCGAAATTGACCTGGGATAATGCAGCTTTGATGAGCCAGTCGATGGCCGATCGTTTAGGCGTTATTGTTGATGATTCCGATGCGGATATGATTGAGGTGAAAACTCCGGGTGGTGCTTTAACGCTTCCAGCCTGGATTATTCCGGGGCATGTCGATGATGCGATATCGATTTCACTTGGGTATGGTCGTAAAGCCGGAGGACGTGTAGCTACCGAGGTTGGCTTTGATGCCTTTGCGATTCGAACCGTTGATGCTCCGTTTGCTACAAGTGGAAAGATTCTTCGTACCGATCGTCGTCATGAGTTGGCCAGCACACAGGACCATGGCAGCATGGAAGGTCGTCCGATAGCTCGTGAAACGACTCTTGCATCTTATAAAGAAAAAGCAGAATTTTATCCTAAAGAGATTGAACATCCACCGCTTGTATCGTTGTGGGAAGACCATAAATATGACAAGGGATATCAATGGGGGATGACAATAGATCTGAACTCATGTACTGGTTGCAACGCCTGCACGATAGCCTGTCAGAGTGAAAATAATATTCCTGTCGTGGGCAAAGAGCAGACACGTAATGGACGTGAGATGCACTGGATACGAATTGATCGCTACTATGTTGGAGATGCCGATAATCCTGAGGTGGTGATGCAGCCGGTAGGATGTCAACATTGTGAGATGGCACCGTGCGAGCAGGTTTGTCCGGTAGCGGCAACTGTTCATGACGATGAAGGTCTCAACACGATGGTTTATAATCGTTGTATCGGAACGCGCTATTGTTCGAACAACTGTCCATATAAAGTACGCCGGTTTAATTTCTTCAATTACACCAAAGATATTCCTGAGATCGTAAAGATGGCTCAGAATCCTGAGGTGACTGTTCGTTCGCGTGGTGTGATGGAAAAATGCACATATTGTATTCAGCGAATCAGTAAAGCCAAGATCACAGCCAAGAACGAAAAGCGTGATGTGGGTGATGGTGATGTTGTCCCTGCCTGTCAGCAGTCATGTCCGGCCAATGCAATTCAGTTTGGCAATGTTAATGATCCGGAAAGTAAAGTTAGCAAGTTAAAGAAGAATGATCGCAAGTATGATATGCTTGCAGAATTAAATATCCGACCACGTACTTCCTACCTTGCGAAGTTACGTAATCCGCATCCTGATCTTATTGAAAGATCGGAAAGTTAAGATAGAATTGAGATTTAAATAGATGTCATCCAACTCTGAAATCGTACAAACAGAACCTAACACGTTTGCGGGAATAACCGAAAGTGTCAGCCGGGTGGCCGAACGGAAAACAACGCCGCTCTGGTTGCTCTTGATTGGTGCTACTGGTTCGCTTGTGATGGTACTGCTTGGATCGCTCGGGTTTTTGGTCTATGAAGGAATCGGCATTTGGGGTTTGAATGTGCCGGTTGCATGGGGTTGGGCGATTGTCAATTTTGTGTTCTGGGTTGGAATTGGTCATGCCGGAACATTGATATCGGCGATTCTCTTTCTGTTTAGACAACAATGGCGGACAGCGATCAACCGCTTTGCGGAAGCAATGACAATTTTTGCGGTGATGTGCGCACTTATATTTCCCGGTGTTCATGTCGGGCGTATTTGGGCAGTTTATTGGATATTCCCGATACCAAATCAGATGTCACTCTGGCCGAATTTCCGGTCACCACTTCTATGGGATGTTTTCGCGGTATCAATTTACTTCACCTGTTCGGCGTTGTTCTGGTACACCGGATTGATTCCTGATCTTGCAACACTTCGTGACAGAGCAGTATCAAAAGTAAAAAAGATTATCTTCGGCGTGCTCTCACTGGGATGGCGCGGTGGCAACAGACAGTGGAAACACTACGAACTTGCATATCTTATTCTGGCCGGTGTGTCAACACCACTCGTGTTATCTGTTCATTCGGTTGTTTCGACTGACTTTGCAGTTTCTATTGTACCGGGTTGGCATTCGACAATTTTCCCTCCGTACTTTGTCGCTGGAGCAATCTTCTCAGGCTTCGCGATGGTATTAACACTTGGTATCATTGTCCGGAAAGTATTCGCCCTTGAGCATATTATTACTGTCATGCATTTAGAAAAAATGAATAAGATTATGTTACTGACAGGCATGATGGTTGGGTATGCATACGCGATGGAGTTTTTCATCGCATGGTACTCAGGAAATATCTACGAATCATTTACATTTGTAAATCGTGCTTTTGGTCCTTATGCATGGGCCTATTGGACGATGGTAAGTTGCAATGTAATAGTACCTCAGCTTTTCTGGTTTAAGAAACTTCGTACCTCGATAGTTGTAATGTTTATCGCTTCGATTTTGATCAATGTCGGTATGTGGTTCGAGCGGTTCGTTATTGTTATGTCACTCGCGAGGGATTATTTGCCGGCAAGTTGGGATTATTACTCTCCAACGATCTGGGATATCCTTACATTTGTCGGATCATTCGGCCTGTTCCTCTTCTTGTTCCTTATTTTCTGTCGATTCCTGCCAATTGTAGCAATGTCGGAAGTAAAGGGTGGACTTCCCGAAGCGGACCCACATTATGATCCTAACGGGGGAGGGCATTGAGCATGGATAAAAATCCTAAAGTAGTTGGAATGCTGGCGCGATATGAATCGGCTGGTGCTCTCTTGAAAGCTGCGGAAAAATTACGAGATTCAAAATACAGTAAGTTTGATTGTCACTCCCCATTTCCGATTCATGGGATGGATGATGCGATGGGATTAAAGCGATCTCCGGTTGGGTATTTTGCGGGACTGGGTGGTACGATTGGATTATCTGTAGGGTTGGGTCTTCAGTGGTGGACATCGACTGTTGGTTATCCCCTTGTAATTTCCGGCAAACCGCTTAATTCTTATCAGGCGTTTATCCCTGTGGCGTTTGGGTTGACAATTCTTTTTGCGGCGCTGGGTGCTTTTGCAGCAATGCTAATTTTTAACAAGATGCCACAGTTTTGGCATATTGTGTTTCATTCTGATCAGTTTGCGAAATTTTCCGACGACGGTTTTTTTGTGAGTGTTGAAGCAACCGATCCCAAATTCGATGAAGCCACTACAAGAGTGTTGCTTGAGTCGATTGGTGGGACAGACCTGGAGGTATTACAAGAGTCATGAGAAATAGTTCTCTGATATTAGTGGTGCTTTTGCTTCTGACTGTGTTCGGGTGTACCAGGCAAAGACCATCGCGAGACACAGCGATTCATCTGAATCCAAATATGGATGATCAGGAAAAATACCAGGCACAGGGATCGAGTGCGTTCTTTGAAGATGGCGCAGCTATGCGGTTACCAATCGAAGGAACGGTTGCTCGTGGTTCACTAAAGGAAAATTCTATTTACTATACTGGTCTTGATGCAAATGATGATTATGTCGAACAGATCCCGTTACCATTAACTCGTGCCTTGATTGAACGAGGACGTGATCGTTTTGATATATTCTGTTCACCTTGCCATGGCCGAACCGGTTATGCGGACGGTATTGTTGTCAAGAAAGGTTTGTTGCCACCTCCTTCGTTCCACGAAGAAGATATCGTTGAAATGGAAGTGGGCTACTATTTCGAAGTTATCTCGGATGGTATTAGAAACATGCCGCCTTATAAATACCAGATCCGAGTCGAAGATAGATGGGCTATAATTTCATATTTGAGAGTGTTGCAACGCTCTCAGAATGCTACAACGAACGATTTACCCGAGAGTTTGCGTTAGGCTAAGACTATGAGTATAGATACAAATAAATATCGCCTTACCGAACGAAATAAGTACGGTCGAATCGATCTTATTGCAGCGTTGATTGGGATAGTTATTTGTATAGTGGGCTATATGAGTAACTCCGAACAGTTTAACTTTGCGTACTTGATAGCCTTCACATTTTGGGTTTCGTTAGCTCTTGGTGCCCTTTTCTTTACAATGCTTCAGCATCTTACTACTGCAACCTGGTCAATAACTGTTCGCCGGATATCAGAATCGATTACTGTAACGCTACCATGGTTGTTCATTTTGTTTATACCAGTATTTCTGGGACTGGATGATTTATATCTTTGGACACATGCAGATGCCGCGTCTGACCCTCTGCTACTTCCCAAACTCGGTTTTCTTAATGTAACATTTTTCACGATCCGAACTACTATCTACTTCACTATCTGGTCGGCGCTCGCAATTATGTTGCGTCGTACTTCGCTAGCTCAGGATCGGGGTGATTCAGAAAAATATGCCGCGAAGATGCGTACTATATCCGCCGGTGGCATGGTCATCTATGCGCTCACAGTTTCTGCGGCAGGATTTGACTGGTTGATGTCTTTAGATCCTCATTGGTATTCAACAATTTTTGGAGTCTATTACTTTGCCGGTGGGTTTGTGGGATCGCTTGCGATGATTACAGGTATAGCTTTGTTATTGAGGTACAAAGGAATACTTAAGAATGAAATAACACCCGAGCATTATCATGACCTTGGTAAGTTGATGTTTGGATTTATTATATTTTGGGCCTATATCGCCTTTTCGCAGTACTTGCTGCAATGGTATGGTAACATTCCGGAAGAGACAATTTGGTATTTACATCGTTGGGATGGCGTTGATGGTACCACCGAATGGAAGTCGGTCTCTTTGATACTCCTGTTTGGACATTTCTTCCTGCCGTTTGTTATCCTGATTTTCCGCAATGTAAAACGTAACTTCGTTATGATGAGTATCATGTCAATTTGGATTCTTGTTATTCATTGGATCGATATTTATTGGCTCGTAGCACCAACAATATATCATCATGCCCCGCATATTAGCTGGATCGATATAGGACCGACGCTTGCAATTGGTGGTATCTTTGGATGGATCTTCTGGAGAAATCTTACTGCTGAACCTATTGTTCCAATCGGTGATAGTCGTTTAGAAAACTCAATTAAATTTGTTAACAGGTAATATTGATAATGAGTGATCAAAACAACGAACATAACGACCGTCCAAGTGGTTACGAAAAGAAAGATGCCAATGTTCGCTTTATTGCGATTGTTGCTCTTGTCTTGATAGTTGTGATAGCCGGGATAGGAGTGATGCTCAACGAACTGTTCCTGATTACGACTGAAGATGCAATCCAGGATGCAGTCCTTTCGGTTGATTCAGAAGAGCTGGCCAAGCTAAGAGCTCATGAGGATTCATTGCTCTCATCTTATGAGTTGCTCGATACTTCATCTGGGGTATGGCGGATTCCTATCGATAGTGCTATCGAAATTGTAGCTGGCGAAAATAATTCAAAGTAGAATAGTATGAGAAACACGTTAATAACATATACGCATGGCATGAAACGGGAGTTAATAGACCGTATGGGGCGATGTAGGTCATTATACGCATTGTCTCTGTTTGCAATATTATCTCTTTCAGTTACATCTCTTAGGGCTCAGCCAGTCCTGAAAGATAACCCAATGCTCGATAAGATTGATGTAATCGAACATCTCGGGGATAAGATCGATCCCAAACTGACATTTACCAATTCAAATGGTGAATAAGTTACGATTGGTGATTTTCTCGGGAAGGGTAAGCCTCTGCTTCTGACCCTCGGTTATTATGAATGTCCGATGCTATGTAATATGGTTTTCAATGGTCTTTCCGCAGGTGTTGCTCAATTGAAATGGCAACCGGGTGACAAGTTTACAATGGTGACAGTCAGTATTGATCCCAAAGAAGAGTATCAGCTGGCGGCAGCAAAACAAGAAAACTATTCAGGTGAATTAGCAACAAGTGATCAGAAAGCTCTTTGGCATTTTCTTGTCGGAGATAGCTCGCAGTCTGCTACCTTGGCAGGTGAACTTGGATTCAAATACTTCTATGATGCCCAGCAGGATGAATATGCGCATCCGGCTGTTGCGTTCATCCTGACCGAAGAAGGTGTAATTTCCAGATATTTGTATGGTATCGATTTCAAGCCCCAGGATTTGAAGCTCGCCTTGCTTGAGGCCTCCAACGGTAAAATCGGAACAACAATCGACCGGCTATTGCTGTATTGTTTTCATTATGACCCTGAGGCTGGCGCATATACTGTCTTTGCGGGAAACGTGATGCGTATTGGCGGGGGAATAGCCGGATTGATTCTTTTTATATTTCTGGGAACGCTCTTCGCCAAAGAACGTTTCAACAGACGTAAAGATAACAGACAGACGACTCCAATAATTAAACCTAAAATGCACGGTTAATAGATTCTGATGGATTCAACAAGCTCGACATATTTACCAACCCCGAGTTCGACTATTGCGCCGGAAGTTGATGCTCTTTTCAACTTTATCCTGTTGGCGAGTTTTGCAATATTTGTAATTGTTGTGGCGGTTACATTATATTTCTCGTGGCGTTACAGGCGCAAAGTTGCCGGTGATGGCCTTACCTATGGAGTTGATCACAATATTAAGCTTGAAATTCTATGGACAACAATTCCTACGATCTTGATCCTTATCGTTTTTGTATGGGGATTCAAGACATATATAAAAATGAATGTTGTGCCGGGTGATGCAATTGAGATCAAAGCGACAGGTCAAAAATGGTTTTGGACATTTGATTATAAAGAAGGGGCAAATTTAGTCAACGAACTTGTGGTGCCCGTTAATAAACCTATAAAGCTATTATTATCTTCGCAGGATGTTATTCATTCTCTGTTCGTCCCGGCATTTAGAATCAAGATGGATGTACTTCCCAACCGTTATACAATTACATGGTTTGAAGCAACTCATACAGGAGAGTTTGATCTTTTCTGTACAGAATTTTGCGGTGATGGACATTCTGAGATGATTGGTAAAGTAAAAGTATTACCACCGGATGAATATGCGATCTGGTTGGAAAAATCATCTGTTTTAGGAGAGGGCTTAACCCTTGAAGAGTATGGCGCAGAGTTATACAAGACTAAAGCTTGTTACACTTGCCATTCACTTGACGGTTCATTGATTCAAGGTCCAAGTTTCAAGGGGCGTTTTGGATCGGAACTAACCATGACAGATGGGACAACCGTAGTATCTGACGAAAATTATTTGCGTGAATCTATTCTCAATCCGAGAACGAAAATTGCGGAGGGGTTCAAACCAATTATGCCTACATTTCAGGGTATTCTGAAAGATCGGCAGATCGATGCGTTGATTGCATATATCAAGGCGATGAATGAGTAAGGATCAATTATATGAATTTGCCCAATGAAGCCAAAATTAATTATCTGAATTATCCGAAAGGATTGAAGTCATGGTTATTGACTGTTGATCATAAACGGATTGGCGTCATGTACCTTGCTGCGATTACGCTTTTCTTTGCTATCGGCGGACTGCTGGCATTAGTAATTCGTACCGAATTGTTCACACCTGATAATATGTTTCTTACGAAGAAGATGTATAACCAGATGTTCACATTGCATGGTGCGATTATGATCTTCCTGTTTATCATCCCCTCGATACCAGCGGCACTTGGTAATTTTATTTTACCAATTCAAATCGGTGCGAAGGATGTAGCTTTCCCACGACTAAATTTAGCGTCATGGTATATCTATGTCTTCGGTTCACTCTTCTGTCTGTACTCAATCTGGGAGGGCGCAGTTGATACTGGCTGGACATTCTATACGCCGTATTCATCGACGACTGATACGTCAGTTGTTTCGATGATGCTCGGTGTATTTATACTCGGTTTCTCGTCAATATTTACCGGTTTAAATTTCATAGTGACGGTGCACAAACTCAGGGCTCCCGGTATGACCTGGTACAAGATGCCGTTGATGATTTGGGGTCTGTACGCTACGGCGATTATTCAGGTGCTGGCTACACCAGTCTTGGGTATTACAGTTGTCCTGTTGATTCTCGAACGAACGCTCGGGATGGGTATATTTGATCCTGCAATGGGTGGTGATCCGGTTCTGTTCCAGCATTTCTTCTGGTTCTACTCGCATCCGGCTGTATATATAATGATTCTTCCCGGCATGGGAATCATATCAGAACTGATTGCAACTTTCTCGCATAAGAAAATATTTGGTTACAAAGCTATAGCCTTTTCATCACTTGGTATCGCGTTCACAAGTTTTCTTGTGTGGGCGCATCATATGTTTACATCGGGACAATCTGAGTTTGCGGCAATGATCTTTTCGTTCCTTACATTCTTTGTAGGCATACCATCGGGGATTAAAGTATTCAACTGGGTGGCAACGATGTACAAAGGATCAATAGATCTCAAGACACCGATGCTATATGCGATATCCTTTTTGATACTGTTCTCAGTTGGTGGTTTGACAGGAATATTCCTTGGTGCCCTCTCTGTAGATATTCATTTGCATGATACATATTTCATCGTCGCTCATTTTCATTACACTATGATGGGTGGTACGGTGATGGCTCTGCTTGGTGGTTTGCATTATTGGTGGCCTAAAATGTTCGGACGTATGTACTCTGAATTCTGGGGAAGAATAGCCTGTGCGTTTATTTTCATCGGTTTTAACATGACCTTCTTCACACAGTTTATTCTCGGTACAAGAGGTATGCCAAGAAGATATGCAACTTACATGGATCAATTTCAGCCGTTGCATGGATTCTCATCAATTGGTTCGTATGTATTAGGATTTGGTTTTCTTATTATGGCAATCTACTTAATCCATTCCTTAAGGAATGGTAAGATAGCGAGTGCGAATCCCTGGGGCGCGTTGACATTTGAATGGGAAACAACTTCACCTCCGCACCCTCATAATTTCGAACATGAACCAAAAGTGACCCATGGCCCTTATGACTTCGATACAGTTCTACGTGAGAGGGAGGAATAGAATATGAGCAATCATTCTCCTTCGACTAACTTGCAGTCGCATTTTGCAGATGCTGCTCAGCAAGCGGATGCAGCCAAACTTGGTATGTGGCTTTTTCTCGTAACAGAAATTCTACTCTTTGGTGGGTTGTTCGTTGCCTATGCGATCTACAGAGCATGGTATCCCGAGATGTTCTTCAATGCCCATGAGTATTTGGACATCACGCTAGGTGCAACTAATACTGTTGTGTTAATTACAAGTTCAGTTACAATGGCGTTGGCGATTCGTTCGATTCAACTTGATAAAAAGAAACAGTGCATGAATTATCTTATTATAACGGTAGTTCTTGCATGTGTCTTTCTCGTAATAAAATACTTTGAGTACGAACATAAGTTTCATCTCGGACAACTACCGGGCAAGTTCTACACCTTCGAAGGCATAGAAGGAACTAATCCGCATATATTCTTTTCAATCTATTTTGCAATGACTGGCTTGCACGGTTTTCATGTCATCGGCGGAATTGGTTTTATAACATGGCTGATAACAAGAGTAAAACGCAATGCATTTTCAAGCGCCTATTATACTCCGGTAGAAATGGCTGGCCTTTACTGGCATCTCGTTGACCTTATTTGGATATTCCTTTTCCCACTACTCTATCTGATTAGTTGAGGTAGCTATGAGTGATTCTAAAAATAACACAATACACATTCTGCCTCTTTCTCTTTATCTTTCAATTGGAAGTATTCTACTTGTTCTGACAGCTATAACAGTCTGGGTAGGTGTATCATTTGATTTTGGTCCTATCAATCTGATTGTAGCAATGTTGATTGCAGCTACCAAAGCAACATTGGTCGCACTTTACTTTATGCACCTGAAGTATGACAGTAAAGTATATCTCTCACTTTTTATTGGTGGTATTCTGTTCCTTGCGATATTTATTGTCTTTACGATGTTAGATACAATGCGCAGGCAGGATATTTACGAAATCAAAGGTACACCACTGAACAATATGGCAGAGATGTATCAAGGTCTTTCGACTGTTGATAGTATCAGTGATAGTACTGATGTCAGCACTGATGTCAGCACTATCTTTACTGACACAATACAAACTGATACAACTCAGCAATCGTCTGATATTAAGATTGACTAACTGACATACTGGGGAGTTTGTCATGAATTTATTTAAACGGCTGGTTTTTCTTTCAACACTTGCAACTTACTTTCTGATTTTCATAGGTGGATTAGTGCGTGTGGCAGGTGCCGGGATGGGATGTCCTGATTGGCCAAAATGTTTTGGAAGCTGGATTCCACCTGTATCATTAAGTCAGCTACCTGCAGAAATTGATCCAGCCACGTTCAATATGACACTTGCATGGATCGAATATTTCAATCGCATTATCGGTATGAGTGTTGGATTGCTAATTGCTGCAACGGCAGTTGTTGCTCTGATAAAGTTTCGACATATTCCACGTATAGTTTGGCCGACTGCTCTTGCGGCAATCTTAACGGCCTTTGAGGGCTGGATGGGTGCAGTGGTTGTTGCATCAGATTTGCAGCCGGTGATTATCTCTGCGCACATGTTAATTGCTTTGGTTATTGTTACTTTACTATTGTATGTGTATCAGCAAACTAATGATTCTGTCTCTCAAGAAACTTCAAACTCTCAGGCGTATCCAAAGATAACTACAACCTGGGCTCTGGTCTTATGGTTGGTAGCGATAGTACAAATTATACTCGGGGCTGAACTCAGGGGTGTCTTTGAAATTGTTATTTCTAAATACCCACTCTGGGGTGCGACACAACATGCAACAGAAGTTGGTTTTATAAATAATATCCACATGATAATTGGAATTGGCGCAACCCTGCTATCTCATGTTGTGGGTGTAGGTTTGATAAAGGCATCGAATTCAAAGGGTGATCCATCACGTTGGACCGCACGTTTGGTGATGTTGTTGGCTGTTATACAGACGCTTATGGGTGTTATGATGATGGCTTTCGGCTTAACGCCAATGTTCCAGTTATTCCATCTTTGGTTGGGTGCGATGTTTGTTGGCGCAACGTTCGTTCTGTGGGTACAGATGAAGCGTGGGCCGGTTAACAAAAGTGAGTTCAAAATTTCTGCTGTTCCGATAGTCGCTTCAATTGCTGTAGTGATATTTCTTGCAGCAGGATCGTACGCAGTTGTTAGGCAGGCAGATTATTCTCGTGCTGATATTATGCATGTGAAAGCAGTACCGGAATTTGAAATGACCGAACGATCAGGTGATTCATTCAATAGCGAACAGTTTATTGGGAAAATAACAGTACTCGATTTCTTCTTTACATCATGCCATGGGCCTTGTCCTTTGATGACTGCTCGCATGGGTGAATTGTATGATGCTTTTGCGCATTCAGACGATGTTCAATTTGTGTCTATTACAGTCGATCCTTTGGTTGACAGCCTGGGTGTATTATCGGCATATGCAACAGCTCATAATATTACCGACGATAGATGGTTGTTTGTAAGAGGTGAAGTAGATCAAACTGTTGCACTTTGCGAGGAAGGATTTTTAGTATCAGGTGACATTCCCGGAATGCACTCTACCAAATTCATTCTTATCGATGACAGAGGTGAAATTCGCGGCTATTACGACCATGATGATGACAACGATATGAAGCTATTGAGAGCGCATATCATTGAGTTGGCGAAGGCGATACCCTGATGGAATCAAACCTTCCTGCTATCAATGCTACATTCAATCTCATAAGTACGGTTCTGCTTATGTTTGGATATGTAAATATCCGAAAGGGAAACAAACTTGTTCACCGCCGTTTTATGATCGGTGCACTTATCAGCTCGACTCTGTTCTTAATATGCTACGTAATATATCATTATAGTGCCGGCTCAATTCCATACCCACACAATGATTGGACACGTCCTCTTTATTTTACAATTTTAATTCCACATGTAATTCTTGCTGCTCTAATGGGGCCATTTATTGTCGTAATGGTAACGCACGCCATTCTAGGGAATTTTGAAAAACACAAGCGACTAGCTCGATTTGTCTGGCCCGTCTGGATATTTGTTTCATTGACAGGCGTTATTATCTTTTATATGCTCTATATTCGCTGATCTTTTATTAAACTATTGGGCGGGTAACCGCGTAAGAACAAAATAGAGTTCAGAAAAAGAATTACTGGAGGGTGAGAGATGACAACTCCTGTTAAGCGATACCGTATTTTAATTGTATCTTTTTTAGTTATACTTTTTACATTTGTTGTAAATGTTCAGGCAGGCAGCTCCGTTATTATTGAGGGGACTATTACAGATCTTGATTCTGGTAAACCGCTTGACCGTGTGACTATCATGGTACCGGATGCAGGTATTACTACGATCAGCAATAGTGAGGGCTT
>JAUVAR010000249.1 GCA_030591625.1 Candidatus Zixiibacteriota bacterium | reverse complement strand
ACACCAACATACTCAGCCGACCAGTTCAGGCCAGATGTCTGATATCCGACCCGGCAATCCAATGCCCCGGCATAATTCGAATGATAGAGCCAGAACAGAGTTGGACGGGTAATAAGTCCATCGGGCAGACTCGGGAAATTAACTTCGGAAATATTCCCCATCGAGACAATTTTTATTCCACCCTTCTTATCACGAAGCGTAACCGACCCCGAAGCATATGCTAAAAGAGTACCCGAATAGAGTTTCCCTTCTTTGTCGATCAGCTCGATCTGTTTATCGATATATTTTGCATATAACTGCTCTGGTCGAACGAGATCAAACGCATAGTTCTGCTCGAGAATTGTAGCTTTCCCGTCTCCACCAACTACTTCAAAACGAACCGACGATGCATCGATACTTGATGGGACATCACGAAACGCCAAACGGCCAGCACCTTTGTCAAAATCCAAACTACGTAACTCACTCACAACTCCAAGATTCGAGTTGTAAATAGTCACTGCGATTTCTTCTGCAAAGGCAGAGAGAGCAAGCAGGCTTACCACAACAGTAATAAAGATTGATCTCAACATAGTAAATAACCTCATTCCGTTATACACTTATTCCAACTATAGCGACTTGACCAATATTGTCATGTCTGTGAGAGTTACTAATAAATGGAAGATTTCTTCCGTTCCTTGTCAGCTATTTTTTTACTGATTAAACTGAGAGATTGTAAGCTCAAGCCGTGCTTGGACTTCCTCAGGTGTAGGATTCATCTCAGAAGTGCTAAAAAGTGATGTTTCAGGCTTTACCCGCTCAAATATCTGGTCATAAAGAGCAAATATAATCTCAAACCCAAGCTGATATCGCTCTCCTAACTTTGGCTTTATTTCTGAAATTCTCGTAACAGCCTTCGCTCTGTAATATTCTCCTATCCTGCGATAAGTAGCCATCAAACTCCTAAAGCGATCATCAACCGCCTCGCCCGACACAACATATTTCAGATCACGAAAGGTCAAAAAATGATCTTCTAAAATCTTATCCGGGAAATAATTCAAATCACGTTCGACATCGATCTGGAAATCTCTGAGAATATGCACCACATACGAAAAGAGCGCCAACGGACGGGCTGCCTCCCTGATATCATATTCCGGTGGAGAAAAATAATCTCCATCCTTCCTGATTCCTGACAGGTGCATAAATATTGAAGCGGGTGCAATAGCAGCCCCCTCGGTATATCTCAGGAAAGTCATAAACGACTTAAAGCCATCATGCTTTAAATCATATATCATCGCCTTACAGAGTCGTTTCCAGGGCCATATCGGCAGTACAAATTTCTTCCTGATCGCATTAAACTGAATCATATAGTCATCAGTCTCAGCCCCCTGCTCAGCAGACACCAGCCAGTCGTCGATCATTTTCGAATAATTATCAATCTCACCCGGCGTCATGGTCCGGCCCGATTCCTTGAGATCATCAACCAGATCATCAATCCGCCGCATTGAACGGTAGCAGGTTTGAAACGCATCATAACGGTCAGCTTCCCAAAACCTGGCCGCTATATCAAGAATCGGATTGGAAAGAATCTCCTCAAACCGAATTCCTGCGCCAAAATCTATCCCTGAATTGTTGTTTGAATCTTTTGTCATAGAATTGAATATAACAGATTGAATATCAGACGAAAATTCTTATTTCGACTTTCCTTCTCTTTGATTAGGTTCTGTACATGTCAACTCGAAAACGATTGCTCGTTCTAACCCATAACTACCCGCGCAATGAAGGTGACTTCAGCGGCGTGTTTCTTTCTGTTTTATGCCGGAATTTGGTCTCGCAGGGGATTGATCCAATAATTCTCGCCCCCCACGACAAAGGCATACCAGAATATGAAGAATCTGGCGGTATAACGATCTATCGTTTCCGCTATGGTTCAGATGATTCCGAGACATTCGCCTACCGTGGCAATATGCACACTCAGGCAATGGCAATACCGTTTGGTCCTCTCAAAATGTACAGGTTTCTAAAGTCGTTCGAAAATGCTGCCTTGGCGATAATCGAAAAAGAGAAAATCGATGCAATCGCCGGCCACTGGCTTGTCCCCGCAGGTTTTGTTATGAAAACTCTCGCGAAAAAAACTGACCTGCCGATGATTCTCTCATCGCATGGAACAGATATCAGGCTCCTGAAGAAATACAGTTCTGGATTGCAATGGTACCTTCGACCGCTATTTGAAAGACTCACCACATGGACTTTTGTATCGAGCTATATGCGTGACATTGCGGCCGAGCTCATACCCGGGATGCGCGACAAATTAAAAGTTCTTCCTCTCCCACACGACGAAGGTCTCTTCAAACCAATCCCCGAAATCACTCGTGAACCTAATTTGATTGTTGCAATCACCAGATTCACCGGACAAAAACGAGTTGAATTGTTGATTGAATGCATGGTTGCTGTAACAGCCCAACATCCCGAAGCAAAACTTCATATTTATGCCAGCGGACCATTAGAAAATAAAATCAGAAAACAAATCGATAATTTAAATTTAAACAAGATCATAACAATTTTCGCTCCGGTCCCACAGGTAGAATTACCTGCAATCTACAACCGGGCATCAGTCGTTGTTTTGAATTCATTCGAGGAAGGTTTTGGTTTGGCGTTATCTGAAGCTATGCTATGCGCCACGCCTGTTATTGGTACTGCCTCGGGAGGAATTACTGATATTATCGAAGATAAAAAAACCGGACTGCTTGTGCCGGTTGATGATCCCACCGCGCTCTCAAACGCAATCCTCAAAATATTGACCGAACCCGAAAGAGCTACCACTCTGGCCAAAGCAGGTTATATAATTGCTCTAGGAAGACTTGCCTCCAAAGCTCTTGCGGAAAAATACGCAGCGCTTATTCGCTTATAGACTAATTACAATCAATCAGTGGCGTATTGGTTATAAAAAGATAATCGATCATAACCGTTAGATCACCAATATCGATAATCCCACCCGGGTCTCCATCAACATTTCCTTCTTCGGGACATTCCAACGGTTCATAGCTAATATACAAATAATCTATCATTTTTGTTAGGTCACCAATATCGCAAATACCTGTAGGATCATTGTCTGCATTACCAGTCGGATTGATACAACAACCGTTCGATAGAATTTCAACATTCCACTCGTAGGTTGTCTTTACAGAATCTATGCGAATTAGATTAGACACAAAACTCGTCTCCAGCTTCAACAGATGTGAACCAGCTGGATGATCGACAGAACTAAGCCATATCTCGGGGTTTACTTCGAAAAAGAGTCTTTCTGAACCTAAGTACCAAATATATTTTAATGAACCAACAGGTAATGGCTCGATACCAAATGCTTCACCAGTTTCATCAATAGTATAAGATGGCAACCCTTCAGGATATCTGAAGTCTTCCAAATTAAGCCTGTTCAAAAATTCAAGTGAATGAGCTTCTTTACAGACAGGACAGAACGCAACTCCCAGAGATCGCATCAGACAATTGTACCACGGACGATAAATCCCGGATGACAGATATCTCGCTCCCTCAAACGCTCCAACTTTGGTTGACCATGTCGAATTCTCAGGTGTAGGAAGTGGTGTTCCCTCTTCAACCCAAATATTCCATTTCAATCCAGGACCAGAAAAATCATAATCTACATTTGGCTCACTATCGCCGGGTGGGTAACCCGGATATGCCGACTCATACTCGTCTGCCAGATTGCCAAATGAATGCCCAAACTCATGCAGGATAACATCGGGAGCCGCAGAGTGCATCGACGATACAGCTATCCCGCCACCGGCACCGCCGTACTTGGTACTATTGACAAGCACAAAGATATAATCCCAAACTCCTGAACCAACATAATTATTGGCAGCTGAGTAAGCTCTTGATCCCTGACTAATAGTAAGTAGTCGTTCTATATTATTCGTCCAAAAAGTAGCACCCAAATAAGTATCTTTCATAACTCCAAAGACTTCATTGTCAGCACCCTCTTCATTACTGGCAATATCCACACGGTAAACATTCACCGCCGGAAAAAGTAAATCCCACGGTGATTCCTGATTGAACGCATTCACAAACGTATTCGCATCGGCAACAAAATCCCCTGCATCCAGATTTGCCTGAGTGTAACCATCACCCATTACAACAATGACCAAGCGGTTTCCATCAGGCCCAGTATCCCTGATCTTTGCAGACCCAACCGGTCCTTCGTTAGGATCTAAAGGTAATTTGAGGTTTTGAATT
>JAUVAR010000191.1 GCA_030591625.1 Candidatus Zixiibacteriota bacterium | reverse complement strand
TGCATCAAAACTATCCACCGGAAGTAAATTTGATGATTCAGTCTCTTCGGGTATCGCTTCGGCTGGCTTATCTGTGTTGTAGTGTGCGGGTGTGCGACCTGATTCAGTTTGTCTGGCCAGACTAAGGTAATGTTCGCGGAAATTGCTTGCTATTGATTGGAAAAATCCACTTAGCTGCATAATATCTCTCTTTTGTTTACGGACACGATTTATCTATAATAGTTATCGGTCATAAGTGACAATCTTTAAGGCTATTTGGCCTCTCTGCTACCCGGTTTTCCGTTATAAATTAGAAGAATATTCTTATAACTGTCTATCTTTTTGCTGGTTAGGACAGCCGTGAGTGTATAATATCTAACTATGGGAACAGAATCACCACTTCAATGGATTGAGCTTTCGCGCCAAGCTTTTAATCATAATATAGATTCACTGGTAAGGCTCGCTTCCGGAAAGAAGGTTGCCGTCTCGGTGAAAGCAAACGCCTACGGGCATGGCCTGCCTCAAATAGTATCGCTTCTTGCCGAGAGAAATGATGTTGATTATCTGAGTGTGCACTCACTCGGTGAAGGAATCGACTGTCGTGAAGCTGGCTGGAAACGGCGTATTATAGTTTTAGGGCCAATTCCGGACGATTGTCTCGATGCAGTTCCTGAGTTTGATTTGGAGCCGACTATTTTCGATATCGGAACCCTTAAAAAACTTGGCGCTGTATCAAAAAGAAGAAAACAGAAAATACAAACTCATCTTAAGTTGGAAACAGGTACGAATCGTCAAGGCATTACTATTGATGAATTACCAAAATTCGCAAATGCTTATAAGAGTTTTGAGTATATCAAAAAGCCTTATGGCGCCTCGATGCATTTCGCCAATATAGAAGACACTACTGCGCATGAATATGCCGACTATCAATTGAAGAAGTTTCATAAAATGACCGCTATGATGACTAAGCTCGGAATCAAGCCGACAATTCGTCATGCCGCCGCTTCGGCTGCAATGATACTTTTTGACAAAACAAGATTCGATTTGGTTAGGCCGGGGATTGCGGCATACGGCCTCTGGCCATCGAAAGAGACTTATTTGTCGTACCGACTCTCAGGAGGAGAAAACGATCTTTTCTGGTCGGTGCTTAGTTGGAAAGCTAAGATTACTCAAATAAAAAATCTTGAAGCGGATAGCTTTGTTGGATATGGCTGTAGCTATCGCACTACTAGCAAAACGAAGCTCGCTATTATTCCTGTAGGATATTGTGATGGCTACGACCGCCGTCTCTCAAACATAGCTCATCTTATTATAAAAGGGATGCGCTCGCCTGTGCGGGGACGGATATGCATGAACCTCTTGATGGCTGATATTACAGACATTAAAGGTGTAAAGGCTGGTGAAACAGCGATTCTGATCGGCCAGGACAAGAGCGAACAGGTTAGTATTGAGCAGGTTGCAGACTGGTCATCGACTATACATTACGAGGTGGCAGCACGTCTCTCGTCTGATTTGCCACGCCAAGTCGTTGAATAGGACTAGGTTGACTTTTGAAGTAGAGAGTTGTTTGAAACCATGACCTGATTGGGTTGGTTTGCTCTTAATTTTCCCTTGACAATTTGCTCATTCTGCGACTTATTCAATTGTGAAGCTTTTCACATTACATTTAACAGGAAATTTGATCTGACTAATTATGAGTACTGATATAGATACATCTTCGAAATCCTTGTCCGGTAAACGTATATCTGAATCGACAATTAATAGACTGTCGCTTTATTATAGGGCACTATCTCTTTTAGAGAAAGAGGGATACGAAACTGTATCGTCTAAAGTACTCGCCCGCAGAGAGAAACTGACTCCGGCTCAGGTAAGAAAAGACCTCTCATTTTTTGGATCATTTGGAACTCGTGGGCTTGGCTACCCGGTTGCTGATTTAAAAAAAGAGATTGCTGTAATTTTAGGTATTGACCGTGTTTGGCGAGTAGCTTTGGTTGGCATAGGAAATATCGGCTCTGCTTTGGTTAGCTATAAAGAATTCGCCCGACAAGGTTTCCAAATCGTTAAGCTCTTTGATAATGACCAGCGAAAGATTGGATCAAACCACAAAGGGATTATCGTCTCTGACATAAATAATCTTGCAACCGAGTTGGCAGAAGATAATATCGAAATGGTTGTTCTTACCGTTCCGGCTACAGTCGCTCAGTATATAGTTGATGAGATTGTGAAAGCAGGTATAAAGGCGATTCTTAATTTTGCCCCGGTAAATTTGAAAGTGCCAGACGATATTTATCTGCGAAACGAAAATATGTCGATGGAACTTGAGTATCTTTCATTTGCGATAGTCAATAATCATACTCAAAAGAAAGTTAAGTTGTAAAACAGCTGTTTATGGATAAACAGTTATCTTACCTCTTTTTAGGTACTCTCTAATGAGAGTGAAAGCCTGCCATCCGGCAGGCTTTCTTTATTTATCGATTAAAAACAATTATTCGGATAGATTAGAAGCTTGACGGGTAAAAACGAATAGAGAACCTTCCGACATAAGTACAAATTAACTTATTACAGAATGTACAATAATGAAAAATTTCTTTACACGACGATATTCAGCACTTTTGATAACATTAACTCTGACGCTAATAGGATCAGGTGAGTTGTTTGCTCAAGCTGACTCAGCGAAAGCATATCTTGTCAGAGCAGGCAAAGCATTCAAAATGGGGCGAATAGATCGCGCTGCAGAAAATTACCGCAAAGTGCTTCAGTTTGATTCTGCCAATGTGAATGCGATTCGTTCGCTTGGTGTAATTGCGACGCGTAGAGGGAATAAAGAAGGGGCTAAAATGTTGTATGAACGCGCTTTGAATTTTGATCCCAACGACGCCGAGACATGCAACAATCTGGGGGCTAATTACGACGAAGCGGGCGATATCAAAACCGCAATCAAGCTTTACACGAAAGCAGCCAATATTGATACTACGAATCTTCTTTATTTGACAAATCTTGGTAATGCTTATGCGCGTAACAAAGAATATACAAAGGGTATAATCCCTCTTAAAAAAGCTGTGTCAATCAAGCCATCGATATGGGAAAATTCATATTATCTTGCTAACTTGTATGCATCAAACCTGCAGTTTGACAGCGCTGTGTTCTTTTATGAGAAAGCTGTGAAAGCAGGTGGTAATACAGCCAGGTTGTATTATCTCCTCGGAACGACATCAATCAAAAATGGTAACTATGAAGCGGCAGGAGCAGCTTTGATTAAAGCGATAGAAATTGATCCTCGATGTAATGATTGCCTTTTAAGTTTAGGGCATCTTTATCGGTTGGATGGTAACTATGCTCAGGCGGCAATTCTATTTAATAAAGCCGTTAAGAATGATTCTACTAATATGGAAGCTATGATTTCATTGGGGGCAGCATTTGCTCTTAGCGGAAGCTACGCTCAGTCTGACACAGTTCTTTTTAAACTGAACCAGATAGCCACCAAACATGGTGATACCATGAAACAACTTATCGAGGTAGAATTAAAAAGAATCGAAGATTTTCAAAAAATGGTAAATGATTCTGCTGATGATATCAATTAGCTGACAGGATTGTTTTAATAAGATCAATCCCGCCAAAGTATAGGTTAGTTCCCATACTATAGGCCTTTTCTCCCTGACAACATCCCGAACGCATCTATTAAGTCACTGAACCACAGGCGATTACTGTCTGGCATCAGATTTGTTTCTCTCTTGGGTAGAAACAATCTAAATCGATCAGGGAGATACTATGTTCTTAAAAAAACTCACTATAGTTTCAGTACTATTTTTAGGGATCTCATTACTGGGAAGCGTAGTTGCAGGAAATCTGCCCGGTAAAAGAGAGCTTGGACCGGAACAGAAAGAATACCCCCAAACATTGACTGACATTGAAATAACTTTGGATCATCTTGCCCATACCTGCGATCTTTGGCATGATGCTATCTTAAAGGGCGACATGAAGAAAGCAGCAATGTGGGAAGAAAAAATCAATAGTATTCTTAAAGTAGATTTGGATGATTCTCGTCGGACAGTTCGTCATTTGGCGCGCCAGTCTTCTATGAAAAATAGTAAAGAGACCAAAACAGAATCTGGAAGGGTGATAACAAAACACGAGCCTGACAAGAAATTTCAACACTCGCTTTCTGTATTGAATGTCAAAGAACACTTATCAATTTCATTCTCACGCACAGAAGCATTTAGTAATAAGTACCGCCTGTTAAGCGATTATATTGATCTTCTTCGAAAACAATTGAAGATGCCAAAAATTAAATTTGCTGAAAATGAATCCTTAAAGTCAACAATACCAACCAGTAAACAGGACAACTAAGCGTATAGAAAATTTCTCTCCTTGTAGTTGATCCCTTCTTGGTTAACGCCGCCACATTATAGTGTCGGCGTTTTTTTTGTGAGATTTGCTGTGTCACACAATATATAAAATCTATGTTTGTGGCAATATTTCACTTGCTTAGAGCAGAATAAATATTATATTTACTAAGCATGGCAGACAGCACACTCTGCACGTTCCTGCACGTATCTTCTTTTTTTGTCTTGTCAGGCACATCATATTTTGGACGAGGACAACTTTATAAACAAAATTGTTAACGAGCTTTAGGATTTCACTCCGTTAACCGCCAACCTTTGGAGGGATTATGAAGGTACTGCGTAGTGTACTTGGTCTCGTATGTCTTTTAGTTGCATTCCCGCAGCTAACAGCCTCACAATCAGTCAGCTTGGATCATGTTGATGGTCTTTATAGCGGAACAATGCTTCTGCCCGATGCTGACGTGGTCGTTCATCTTCGTTTTGAAAACCCGACTTCCGATTACTACAATGTAAGTAATGGTTTTCGTGTTTATAGCCCGGATGGTGCAACCTGGTCAAATTTCAGTGGTGAACCAACAACTCCGTTTAGAGCATTGTTCACTACATTTTTTGCAAACTGTTTCAGTTGCGATGGTTCAGGTGCCGACTCGGTTCATTTTGGAGGCTTTGTTTTTGGTCCCAATCAGGGACTTCCCCCTGGCTATGATGATGTAGCTGTAAAAATTCTGTTTCGTCCCGACCCGGGAACTTCCGGCACAACACTCTGTGTTGATTCAAGTTTTACCTTACCGGGTGGCTTCTGGAAATGGTCATCCTTTTCAGGTTCAACGATATTCCCTGGCTGGGATGGTCCACACTGTTGGAACATAAGCTCCTGTGCTACTGACCCGGTAGATAATGATGGTGATGGCACGCCTGATGCTTGTGACAATTGTCCAACAATCTACAATATAGATCAAACCGACTCAGACGATGATGGTTATGGTGATGAGTGCGATAATTGTCCAACCGACGCTAACCCCAATCAGTCCGATTCTGATGGTGATGGTGTTGGTGATGATTGTGATATTTGTCCCGATGATTATGATCCAAACCAGACCGACTCTGATGGTGATGGTGTTGGTGATGCTTGTGATAATTGTCCTGCCGATGCTAACCCTAATCAGTTAGATTCTGATGGTGATGGTGTTGGTGACGATTGCGATATCTGTCCTACAGTTTATAATCCAAATCAGGAAGATTCAGATAGTGATGGATTTGGAGATGCGTGTGATAATTGTCCAACAAT
>JAUVAR010000165.1 GCA_030591625.1 Candidatus Zixiibacteriota bacterium | reverse complement strand
GGCAACGATTCTGTTCCTCGATGATTTCAAGAGACCTTACAAAATAGACGCAACTGAACTATTCGAATCAAGTTTTTCGGCAGGTATTGGATATGCTTATCTGAGGAATGAGAAGCTCTATGGAGCTTTTGAGTTTAATTATACGAGCGTAAAATATAAGATTAATATTTATCCCGAGGCCAACATCAATTTGTTCGACTTTGGTGTAACTTTGAACTACTATTTAATGAACTTGCCTCAAGCAGGATGGTCTCCATGGGCTGGTGTTACTGGAATTGCCGGACTTGCCGCTGTTTCTTACAAAAATACAGTTGAAAATTATGCTACTCAATCGGACATGGGTTACGCTTTTGCTTTGAATGCTGGATTCGATGTACGGATCTTAGGTAGCGGTAAGGATGAGACCTTTTTAACTCTTACCTCATGGAATAGATATACGTTGGTTGCATCGGACGGGTATCCAAAATATCTTCAGATTGGATTAGGTGCAAAGTGGTGGTTCGGGCCTTAAACACTGTTTATTGAAATGAATTTTAGAATGAAGAATATACGATTGAATCAGAGACCGATTATAGCTCTCTGTTTTTGTCTGTTCGTGTCAACTATAGCAATGCTCTCCTGTGGTGACTCACCAACCGAACCAACAGTGGCTGCCAATGTTGTCCCGATGAATGGGTTGTACTATCGAAAAGATGTTGGCGATACATTAGTTTCACCAACTCTTGAGTTCAAGGTGACAGACAAAAATGGTGGTGTACTCGCGGGGCAGACGGTGCATTTCAGTTTGATCGAAGGTGATGGGCAGATCAAGAACCAGTCGGCCCAGACATTAGATTCAGGGATTGTCCGGACAGATTATTATTTCACTGGTGAACTTCCATATGCAGTTGTACGGGCTAAGGTCAATGATGCTGCACAGGTCGATATTATTATTCGTGAGTCGGTGATCCGTACTGGTGCAGATGCTCAGGCGCAGTTTATCCGGCTTGATGATGATTGGGGAACGATAAAAGCGTATAACGGCGAACCGGATAATTTGGTAGTACCCAATGATTATTGGATAATTATTGCAGATTATGAAGCATCACTTGGGTTTGTCGTGATTCTCAATGATGATGGGCAGGACTCAATTGCCTCAAATTCTGAGACTATAAATTATCTAATAGTAAATGATAATGATGACAGTGACTCGACAAATGATTTTAAGGGGAAGACGGTCGAAGGTATTGGGATTGGGTCGCTATATGGTGATGTTGTGGCAGTTTATGGTCCAGACTCAGCCAGAGTGTTTGATATAACTTTTTGGAGATACGAATGGCCCAATAGTGTAGGGCTGACGGTTTATACAGATTATCATCAAGATGTTGAGAATCAAGATACTTTTTCGGTTCGGGAGATTCATATCTCGTCGCCAAGTGGGGTTGTGGCGTCTCCTGCTCCTAAAAGCAATCTGGAGAAGGAAAAGTTTGAGTAAGAGTACAGGATATTGAGCTGATTGTTGATAGTTGACACAGAATGAGGGCTAAGATATATTCGCCCTTTCAATGAGTATATAATAAGAAAATCGAATGAGGATATTTATGAAAAAGAGTAGTATTGTTTTAACCGGACTGATGATTGTCGGCTTTGCCTTTGCCTGCACAGCAGATGATCAAAAAAAGGCTGAAGGCGGGGAGCTTGAGCATCCGATACGTAATGTTGAAAATGCGATTGTAACAATCGAAACAGATCAGGGTAATCTTACTATGGAGCTGTATCGTGATATTGCTCCGGCTCATGCAGATTCATTTCTGGCGAGAGTCAAAGATGGGTTTTATGACAGTACCCAATTTCATAGAATTGTAAAAGGTTTTATGGCGCAGGGTGGAAATGCTAAAGTTGTGGGACGTCCAGGTGTAAAATACTCAATCAATGCTGAATTCAATGATCTTCCTCATAAAGAGGGAACACTATCGGCGGCTCGTACCCCTGATATCAATTCAGCCAGTACCCAGTTTTTCCTCTGGTTTGGACGGAACCGTTCTACGGCTGGTCTTGACAATAAATATACCAACTACGGTCAGCTGCTGATGGGCTATGATGTTCTGCATAAGATTGAAGCGATAAAGACAGGCAATACGAAATGGACCTCTCCTCAGGAGAAATCAGGCCCATTAGAACCTGCCTGGATTTTCAAGGCGTATGAGTCTGATGCCTATGGTAATGCTAAGTAAATAAAGGTTTATGAATTATGGGAAAGTCGGCGAAGCAGAAAGTTGCTTCGCCGCTTCCTTATTATTCGTTGATATAGGTATTCTGGATGGTTGCGGTTGGTCTTGAGTCCGCCAAGGTGGATGTGTGACTTACCGCTTTAGTATATCAAATGTTAACGTGTCAGGTCACAATTCTGCTAAAGCAGAATCAAGACCCGACACAACTCTTCAAGAGCTTTTGGAAACCCTTTTTTGTCTGGGCTGTTCTTTTGGAACTAAACCCGGCATGATTCGTTTAGAAGGCGATGGATAAGAAAAATATAGTTATACTTGGTTCAACCGGTTCGATTGGCAAATCGGCTCTTGATGTTATCGGAAAACATTCTGAGCGTTTCCGTGTTCGGGCTCTGGCAGCTAATTCGAATGTTGATCTGATAGAGGAGCAATATCATCGCTTCCTGCCCGATTACATTTGTTTGGTTGATAAAAAAGCTGCGAGTGAATTGAAATCAAGGCTCAGTAGTAATAACGTTACTATATTTGCCGGTGAAGAAGAGCTTATTAAGTTAGCTTCAATTGAAAATGCCGATCTTATTTTGAATGCTGTAGTGGGAGCTGCTGGACTTCGTGTTTCACTTGAGACGCTCAAGTTTGGACGTGAGCTCGCCCTTGCCAATAAAGAATCACTCGTTGTAGGTGGACCACTTTTTGCTCGGCTTTGTGAAAAGACGGGAGCTCAGGTACTGCCAATAGATTCTGAACATTCAGCAATTTGGCAGGCGAAGTTAGCGGGACGGGAAGAAGAAATACGCTCACTGATCTTGACCTCATCGGGTGGCCCATTTAGGACGCTTGAGGCCGATAAGTTTGATGCTATAACGGTTGAGCAGGCTTTGGATCATCCTACCTGGAAGATGGGTCCGAAGATTTCCATAGATTCGGCTACGCTGGCCAACAAAGGACTTGAAGTAATTGAGGCGGCAATTCTATTTTCGATGCCGATTGATAAAATCAAAGTGGTGGTGCATCCCCAGTCGATAATCCATTCGATGGTTGAGTTTGTTGATTCATCGGTGATTGCGCAATTATCGGTGCCGGATATGCGTCTGCCGATATCTTATGCATTATTCTATCCGGAGCGGGTAGAGTCTGATTTTGGGAAGATTGACTGGACTAAACTTCCACCGCTGACTTTCGAAGAGCCTGATTTTGATCGTTTTCCTGCTTTGAAAACAGCTTTTGAAGTAGCCGGAACCGGGGGAACTGCCCCTGCCTTGTTTAATGCATCAAATGAAGTAGCAGTTGAGGCATTTCTTTCAAAAAAAATAAAGTTTGTTGAAATATTTGGAATTATCCGAAGTACTATAGAAGAGATAGATATTGTCAATGACCCTGATTTGGATCAGATCATTGATGCAGACCGGCAAGCTCGTGAATTTGCCGGAAAAATGACGGAGAAACTTGCATGTTAGATTTTCTTGGTGGAGCAGGATCATTTGTTTTTGTTCTTGGGGTTTTAGTTTTTGTACATGAGTTGGGGCATTTTTTGGTCGCCAAGCGAGCCGGTATCAGAGTGGATGCATTTTCACTCGGGTTTCCTCCGACTATCATTTCAAAACATTACAAAGGAACAGATTATAAACTTGGACTTATTCCGCTTGGCGGATATGTCAAAATGGCGGGAGAGAATCCGGAAGAAGAGTCAACCGGATCAGATGATGAGTTTATGTCCAAAACGATTGGGCAAAGAGCGGCGGTTATTATTGCCGGACCTGCAATGAATTATTTCTTTGCAATATTTCTTTCTATCTTTGTACTAATTACATTCGGTCGTCCCATGCCTGATGAAAGTTCGGTTCGGGTGGGATCGGTGACTGCTGGTTCTCCCGCCGAAGCTGCCGGGATTGTACCTGATGATATTATTCTGGCAGTAAACGATGAAGTGGTGACAAGTTTTGATTCGATGGCTGTTCGTATTCATCCGCTCATTGATCAATCTGCTATAATAACATGGCTACACGGCGTTGATACATTGACAAAAGAGATATCTCCCAAGACGAGTTATCTTCCGAACGCAGAGGGCGGACTTGATACGATGGCTCTGATTGGCGTTGGACGAGGATATGTTTTTGAACCGGTTGGCCTGGTTGATGGAGTCGTTGATGGTTTCATGCAGACTAATTATTTGATTGCTCAGACGGTCGATTTTGTTTGGATGTACGCAAGTGGGCAGGTGCCTGGTGATGCAATTGGCGGGCCGGTATTTATAGCGCAAACATCGGGGCAGGTTGCTAAGCGGGGGATGTTCTGGTTGTTTAGTTTCATGGCTTTGCTCTCAATTAATTTGGCAGTTTTGAATGTTCTTCCTGTTCCTGTTTTGGATGGCGGACAGCTTGTGTTCCTATTGATTGAGAAGATCAAGGGGTCACCATTGACAATGAAAACGAGGGTTATGGCTCAGCAAGTTGGTGTAATTGCGGTTCTTGGATTGATAGTACTGGTTACTTATAACGATATTATGCGCTTTATTAATACACCATAGAAAAGGAATTTGAACTTGTCTTGGATTATCCGGCTGATTATAATCCGTTGAAACTAATCGGCCATTAATCAGTACCAAGTAATGTATATATAATTTGGTCATAGAAAGCCTTAAGGTAGAATATGAAAGAAGTTTGGGATAATATAAAGCAGATCGCTATCGCGGTAGTTTTGGCGTTGGTCATTAAAACATCGGTTGTAGAAGCATATAAGATTCCATCTGGATCGATGGAAGATACATTGTTGATCGGTGATTTTCTTTTGGCCAATAAGTTTATTTATGGGGCTGAGCTTCCGTTAATCGGATGGCATCTCCCGGCAATCAAAGACCCGGAACCAGGTGATGTTGTTATTTTCCTTTGGCCGATAGATGGCAAAACGAAATATATCAAACGTTGTGTAGGAATCCCCGGAGATACGATTGAGGTTAGAAACAAAGTCCTTACCGTAAACGGAGTCGAGTTCACGAATCCCCAATATTCAAAAAATTCTGACCCAACGACATTCCCTCGTGGTCTTGGCGGTAAAGATAGCCGTGACAATTTTGGACCTTATGTCGTTCCACCCAAATCATATTTCATGATGGGTGACAATCGTGATAATTCATCTGATTCAAGATTCTGGCGAACTGTACCGCGTAACTTTATTTTGGGTGAAGCGATGATGGTTCATTGGTCGTGGAATGAATCAAAACTTGAATCGCCTGAGGTTTCTATCACTGATCCGCTTTCTGTACCGAGATTGTTTATATTCAATGCTGTGCATTTCTTTGAAAAAGTGCGCTGGAACAGATTGTTTAACATTATTTCATAAATAGGTTCTCAACGAGAATTGTTATAAAATTCGAATGTAGGTAATATGAAAAAGTTTATGATACTTTTGGTTCTGCTTGTGCTGGCTGTGTCGGTTTCTGCCGGTTCAGATTGTCGTATTTCAGAAACAGATTATAATTTTGGCAAGACTGTTCAAAAAGCAACTCTTACTCACGATTTTTGGATTTATTCCACGGGTGATGTTCCGCTTGAAATATTAAAGGTTGTACCGGGATGTGGATGTACCAAATCATGGCTTTCGGATTCATTGATTGCACCGGGTGATTCGGCGCGACTTCATATTATTTTTGCAACTGGTCGTTATCGTGGAAATGTTTCCAAACGTCCGTATATTATTACGAACATGTCTGCGGATAAGGTCTTTATGAAAATCAATGCTGACCTTCAGGTGAAACCGGAAGCGAGTTATCCGGTCGCTGTGAATCCTCCAATAATTGATGTCTCGCAGTTCGATGAACGACCACGAACCAAAGCTGGGTTTATGATTGAAAATAGAACTGACGAAGTGCTCAATCTGAAATTGACTGATGTTGCATCGAAGAGCTTCACGGTTAAGCTACCCGATAAGGTTAAGCCGGGTGAGTCGGTGCAGGGGGTTGTAATTATAAATGAAGATGCACTTGGTAGTGGTTTTGAGGAATCGTTTACGTTTGAGGTGACAGGTTCCGAACGTGATGTATATTCTGTTCCGGTGCGAAGAATGCTAAAGGGCAAGATTACTAACGAGACTGGCGGTAAG
>JAUVAR010000266.1 GCA_030591625.1 Candidatus Zixiibacteriota bacterium | reverse complement strand
TTTCCATCGAAGACCCTAAAGCATGTGCGCGTTTTACTGGTAGGATTATTCGAAATGTCAAAACTGGTCAGTCGCCATGGTGGATGCAAAAACGACTGCTCGCCTGTGGCATGCGTCCAATCTCGAATGTTGTCGATGTCAGTAACTATGTCATGCTCGAATGCGGTAACCCGGTTCATGCTTTTGATCTTGATAAGTTTGGATCAAAAGAAGTCTTGGTTCGAAGAGCTGTAAAAGATGAAAAACTTATCACGCTCGACGGCAAAGAACACAAAATGACCCCGGAAGTCTTACTCGTTACCAACGGCAAAGTTGCTAAAGCAGCTGCCGGAGTAATGGGTGGCGAAGATGCTGAAGTCACCGACTCCACGAAAAATATATTTCTTGAAGTAGCCTATTTCGATCAGTTAGTTATTAGAAAAAGCCGCAGAGAATTAGGCTTCATCTCAGAAGCATCACAGCGGTTTGAAAAAGGTGTTGATCCGAACAATATCGAACAGGCATCGGCTCGAGTCGCATATTTGTTCGCAGAACTTTGTGGCGGTGAAGTGCTTGAAGGAATAGTCGATTGTTATCCCGCAAAGATTGAACCAAACAGAGTTTCATTCCGACCTGAACGATGCAATAAAATTCTCGGTACAAATATCTCAACCGAATGGATGAAACAGATTTTCGAAGGACTCGAATTTACCGTTGTTGACGGCAACCCGATGCAGATAACTGCTCCAACGTTCCGCCATGACATATCCGAAGAGATCGACCTGGTTGAAGAGGTCGCTCGTATTCAGGGTTATGATTCAATAGGAAATTCGATAGAAAATATCGGTCCGCTCTTTACGCCGATTCATGAAGAAGACCGCCTTGAAGATTCATTGCGTAGTCTTATGGTTTCGCTTGGATTTGATGAAATGCTCGGTCATGGTCTGGCCAACTCCAAAGAGTCAGCAAGTTTGAATGCAGACCTTCCTCAGTTGAGAATTGTCAATCCGGTTTCCGAAGAGCTTGATATTATGCGTAACTCTTTGTTGGTTACAGCACTTGAAGTTGTCAGGCATAATATATCGCATCGCAATATCGACCTTAACATGTTTGAAATCGGTCGAGCCTATTTCCCTCCCGACAAAGCAGATAATTGGGTCGAACAGGATCGCCTGCTCTTTCTCTATACAGGTTCAACGACCGCATCATGGCGCGACAAACCGAGACAATTCGATTTTCATGATTTGAGTGGAATTTTAGATGCGATTCGTTCTCGTTTCAACCTTTCAGACGTTGTTTACGATAAAACCGATACATCGTATATGCATAAAGGTGAGTCGTTCGCATTCAAGTTTGGTGAAATTGAAGCAGGAATAGTTGGACGGGTCGATTCAAAGATTTTGAAAAAATTTGAAATAAAACAGCCTGTCTATATTGCGGAATTCCAAATTACTGACTTAATTAAGAATAGCAGCGCCACAAAACAGTTTAGCCCATTGCCTGTCTATCCGGCTGCTCCTCGTGACCTGGCTATTATGCTGGATGAGAAGATCAGAGTCGGAGACTTAGTAGGAAAAATCAAAGACCTATCCGGGAAACTTGCTGAATCAGTTTCAGTCTTTGACTTCTATCAGGGCAAACAGATCGCTTCGGGTAAGAAATCGGTAGGTATAACAATTACTTATCGATCTAAAGAAGGATCTTTAGAAAGTGGCAAGGTTGACAAAATGCAGAAACGCATCATAGAAATGCTGCAAAAAGAATTTAACGCGGATATCAGAGATAAATGAGCATGACCGAAAAATTTTCACTTCTCGAAGAAAAAGTCGAAAAGGTAATCGAAGAGCTCAATCGGCTCCGTGGTGACAACAAGTCACTTAAGGCAAAGAATATCGATCTAAAGTCTGAATTAGCACAGCTAAATGAGACTGTGGAGCTGCTTCGCCGTTCACATTCCGATCAAAGTGAGGCTGTAAAGTCTCGCCTGACAACAGTTCTTGATCGTCTGACTCAGCTCGAATCAATCGCCTCCTGACTTTTTTCTTGACATCACCGTACCAAAACGGTATAAATTATTAAACGATAGTGATATATGAAAACAGACTCTTAATCGAAACAGAGGTCTTGTGGCTGAGTTTTCGGTAGATAATAAAGTTATCGTAACAATTTTCGGGGAAGATTACCCTCTCACCGCAGGCGGTGATTCGGCAGAAATCTCCAAAATTGCTGCATATGTTGATTCCAGAATGAATGAAGTCGCCGGTCGAAGTCGTTCGCAGGCAAGAGATAAGGTGGCCATTCTTACGGCGATGTCGCTCGCATCAGAACTTATGGATAATAGTAGCGGTAGTGCCGATGACCAGAAAGTTATGTCCGAGGGAATGGACCGACTACTGGTTCGACTGGATCAAGCAATTTCCGATAATTGATCGGCACCAATCCGGTGACCGATTTTTCTATATCTGTTTTCCTTCTCTATTGATTCATTTTCACATATAACCACCAGTTGATTTACAACTGGGCGGGAGGATGTTATGGATAATATTATTGTTCCGATAGCTGCGGCGGCAGTTACCGGTGTGATTGCATATATCGTCGCATGGACACTTTCAAAGCGTTACGGCGAAAAGAGTCTCGACAAAGCAAACGCCGAGGCAAAGAGAATTATTGTTGATGCTGGCAAAGAAGCAGTAATTAAGAAAAAAGAAGCTGTTTTAGAAGCACGCGAAGATTTTCTCAAAACTAAGGGTGATTTTGATAAAGAGATCGAATCACGTCGCAAGGTTCTTGAAAAAGCCGAAAAGAAAATGGCCTCCGATGAGGAGACTGTTTCAAAAAAGGCTGATTTTATTGACGAAAAAGTGGCCGAACTCAACTCTCGTGACTCAAAATTAGCCGGTCGAGAAAAAGGTATCGACACCAGAGAAAAAGAACTGCAGGAAATCATTATAAATCAAAATGACAAACTGCAGCGAATTGCGCAAATGACTCCAGAAGAAGCCAAAAAACTACTGATGGATAATATGGTGGATGAGGCTAAATTGGCTGCTGCGGTGTATGTGAAGGAAATCAAAGATAAAGCCGAAGAAGATGCCGAAAAAGAGGCCAAGGAAATTATTCTATCTTCGATTTATCGATGTGCTGCCGATCATACTGTTGAATCTACTGTCTCTGTCGTTAATCTGCCATCCGATGAAATGAAAGGCCGAATTATCGGACGCGAAGGTCGCAATATTAGAGCCTTTGAAACATGCACCGGAATTGATGTCATAGTCGATGACACTCCCGAAGCTGTTATCCTCTCAGGTTATGATCCAGTCAGACGCGAAATCGCCCGCATGTCATTAGAAAAGCTTATTACCGACGGACGAATTCATCCTACTCGTATCGAAGAAGTAGTCGAAAAAAGCCAGAAAGAAATGGAAGTCATTATCCGCGAGGCAGGTGAACAGGCCTGTTTCGAGCTTGGAATTCATAGCCTGCATCTTGATCTCGTAAGAATTCTTGGCAAACTGAATTATCGCACATCGTATGGCCAGAATGTTCTGGCCCACTCAAAAGAAGTCTCGATGCTTTGTGGTCTTATGGCGGCAGAGTTGGAACTTGATGCCGTCATTGCCAAACGCTGTGGCTTACTCCATGATATTGGCAAAGCGGTTGATCGTGAAACAGAAGGTACCCACACCCAGATTGGTGCCGATTACCTAAGACGCTACAACGAAGATGAACTGGTTGTGAACGCCGCCGAGTCACATCATGGCGATGTGCCAATGCTTAGCCCATATCCGATTTTAGTTCAGACTGCCGATGCAGTCTCGGGTGCCAGACCGGGGGCAAGACGTGAACCTCTTGAAGCATATATTAAGCGTCTTCGTCAGCTTGAAGACTTAGCCGATAGTTTCAAAGGTGTTTCGAAAGCATACGCGATTCAGGCCGGACGTGAAA
>JAUVAR010000014.1 GCA_030591625.1 Candidatus Zixiibacteriota bacterium | reverse complement strand
GTTTTTGATGCCCTCATTAAGCATATCCCCCTATGAGTCAACAAGTTAGATTAGTACCATCATTTCCCATACCAATTCATTGTTGAATGTGAAGCGTACCTGTTAGTATGAACACCAAATATGAGAATGGATTCCCTAAGTTCACAAACGAAGTGCAACACCTCGTAGAGTCATTATGGGAGAGGACCATTCTCAAATAGCTATTTTTAAACATCAAAGCCATTTCGCTGTAACATGAATTGTCCAATGCGATTAGAGCAAATTCAGGGGTTCAATCGGTGTAATAATAGTAGTTAAAATGTAAGGTCAGTGATGAAAAAGATAAACCCACCTAAAGGTGGGGTACAGGAGTCTTAAGGCAGGAAGATTGTAGGGTGGTTCTGTCTTCAGAACCGCCATTTGTAGTTGTTAAGGGCTGCGGACAAGTGCAGGTCTGAAGACAGACCAGCCCTACAAGAAAAAGCTACAAGATGAGAACTTGATGATTGAAAAGAGCTTCCAGAAATGCAGAACCGCTAAATGGATAATGGTTCTGCCCTACAAGAAAAAGAACTTTCCTGCGACGCGAAGCGGTAAGACACCCGTTGGGTGCCAGGCGAGCCTGTTATTTGTGTTTCATGCCGGCGGGGGCTTTGCGACCCATAACTTTTTCCATCATCGTTTTCGGGTTCATCCCAACACGTGCGAATTTCTTAATCAGGAATGATGATTTCATAATCAGCTTGGCCGACTTAACAAGATAGTTTCTTCTGAATGGGTCGGATTGTTTCATGAACTCAAGCATCTTGGGCATATAGAACTTGCCATAACATTGAATGATTGCAAGATCGATCTGGCGAAGCGTCATATTTTTTGGTTTTACAATCGGCTCAATAAGATTGTACATGCGCAGGTCATGAACTTCGATATCATCTTTAACCTCTTTGTAGAACTCTGCGTACGGCCATGGAGTAATAGCTAAGAAATGTGCGAAGTCCGGATTGAATTCCTGAGCGAGTTTAAACGTTTTTTCAATAGATTCTTCGGTTTCATCGGGGAAACCAAGCACGAACGAAGTTTCTGAGATCATACCATACTCAGCGATCAATTCAATCGCACGACGTGACTCAGCAATTGTAACATCCTTTTTGATCATGTCGAGCGTATCTTGATCTGTTGCTTCGGCGCCAACATAGATATGAATGACACCAGCTTTACGATATTTTCCCATGATATCTTCATCACGAACGATATCTTCAACACGGGTTTCCATCAGGATATAAATATCAAGATCACTTGCTATAACACGATCCAACAATTCTTCCCAACGATCGCGTTCTTTGGTTGGAAATTCGTCGGTGAACAGAAAAACATTCGTCTTGTAGGTTTTATTGAGATACTCTAACTCATCGACAACTGACTTGGCAGATCGTCCGCGCCAAGTTTTCTCCCAGAATTTTTGCTGTGAACAAAACGTGCAGTCATGGTTGCATCCACGGGATGTGGAGACCGCCCCAAGACGGGAATCTTCGATGACATAATATTTATAAAGGTCCCAATCAAGAAGATGCCATGCAACGGGCAGGGAGTCGAGATCCTGACAGAACGGACGAAGCGGGTTTACTTTGGGCTTTCCATCTTCGGCCCACATTAGATTTGCCGTTTTGTGGCGTTTTTCTATATCTTCAAAGTCGGCCAGAAATTGATACATCGCATGTTCACCTTCACCACCGATGATATAGTCAACCGGACAATCAGGCTCTGCGAAAATTGTACGGAATGAGAAAGTCGGATGAACGCCACCTATAAGTGTAGTGCATTCGGGTCGGACTTTTTTGCCGAGGGCAAGAAGGAGAGCAGAATCGGGATAGGTTGGCGTTATCGATGTAGTGGCTATCACATCGTATTCGGTTTTTCGCAGATGTTTTTCGATTCGTTTAAAATCATGCTGGAGTGACATCGCGTCATATACTTCGGCTGTCCAACCTGCTTTTTCTGCCTGCGCTCCGAGATAGAGGAGGCCGAGTGGTGGCCATGTACCGGCTACTTCAACCACACCACAATGATAGGGTGGTGTTACAAATAATATCTTACGTTTAGTTTTTTCCATATTTCTTATTATACCGAAGTTGAACTATTACTCCAAAGAGTGTTACGCCGACCAAAACTATATGTTTGACGACCAATGCTGCAATTTGTCCGTTGCCAACTGCCGGGTTCCATTCGTATTCCATGAAGAACCAGGCACGAAAACCACCACCGGCCAAAACAAAGGCCAACGCCCACCATGAGACGATTGAAAGCCTGTGTATTAGTTCGGGCATGAAGTCCGGGACGATAACACGTTTATCTAAATATTTTCCGAGGAAGTATATTACCAGAACATTCGATGCAAGGAGGGCGACCGACAGATCATGAAAATAGTTTGTTATCATTATAACGATACCCATACGATCCAACGTTCTCCTATTTTTTCATCACTCTCGAAATAAATCCGAGTGTCATTCCTGCAATTGCTGTCCAGAAACCAAAAAAGACAAGATAGAGGAACGGATTCTGAACGGCACCAATATAACACCAACGTCGCAATCGTGGAACCATTAAATGCATGTTTTCGAAAGAAGCTGTGTCTGATTGAGTGATTGTTCCTGACCATAGCACTGAATCGGAGCGGGATATTTCAATATCAACCGGGGGTTGATCGGATATAGTTTCTTCTTGAGCTATAACAAAACTTATTTTTAAACCGAGCTGTTCAATTTCAACAAAGTCGTGGTGTTTGATACCGTCGGGTGCTTCTTGAGCAGCAACTCTGACAATTCCTGAAAAGAGGCGTTCGCCTTCTAAGTTTATGATTATTAGTTCAGGTGAATAGCCTGTTGAGGCGCCGTAATGGAAGTCGATGCCCGCGAGTGGGAGCGGGTGATTGGTCGAAATCTCGCCTCTCTTTTTCGTTCTGTCACGTAGTTCTATTTCAACTTGCGCTTTGTCAACCGGAGCACCACTCGCATCAAGAGTGTCAATTATGTTTATGAGAGTTATTCTGAAACGATTGTATCGCTCCTGAAACAGAGGTCCTTTGAACTCACGATGATAGTCAGAGGCTCTGTCCGCGAGGGTTTGACCTTCTGTTAGACTAAAACGTCCTTCGTAGCGATGTAGAAAATGAAGGATTATACCAGACATTATGACAAGTAATGAAAGATGAAAAATGATAGAGCCAAGGTGGCGAAGTTTCAGGAGAGTTTTTTCGACGCGATAGACGGTGCGAAATCTTTTGATGTTTCCGACGGCGAGATTCAGGCCGAGCAGACCGAGTACGATGAAAAAAACAGGCGTGTAGAAAATTCGGTCGAGACCGAGCGTTTCGATAATTTGATAGTTCCCGCCCATGGCATCGTGCAGGCCAAGGTTTAGAGCCTCAGTGAAATCCTGCTGCGGAATGATCGCCGATATGAGAACTAATATAAGAAGGATGGCGATCAGGAAGAACGCCATCCTTGTTGATGCGAGATTTATTTTCATTGGGCTTACGCTATTTAGTAGGCCTTGTTCGAGTGAACCTTACAGGCTTCGGTCCAACAGTTGTTAGCACCTTGCTCCATGTCGGCAATATAACCGTTTAAGAAGTTCACTACCGGTTCCCCAGACCCAGCTGAACCATCTTGCTCATTGTAAACCCACTTTCGGTTTTGACCATGTATCCAAATTTTGATCGGTGGCGCCGAAGGTACAGTCGCATCAAAAGTTCCGGGCCAGTCATCTGTCGGAAGTCCGAGACCGGCAGTACTTGAATAGTCCCACATATGACAAGCGAAACATCCTGGTGCCTTAACGTGCTGTCCCTGTGTCGAAGGGTGGTCGTCGAAATCACTTGGCGTCCCTGAGCCAGACCAGTAAACAGATGCCTTATGGCAGACATCGCACAAAGGTGTGCCATTGACCTTATCGGACACAATTGTTGCGACGAGCAGATGTTCTTGGTTGGACCCGTGTGGACCTTCCGGGTCGGTACTAATATCGGAACGGTGGCAATCGGAACACCAGGCAACTTTATTGGTACCCCAGGGTTCATTCATTGTTGTCGAGTTACAGAAAGCGTTATCACCGGGTTCAACAATACCGTGTGTTGACGGGAATTTTGGATCAAGTTCCTCTGCCAGGTTACGTGAACCAGATGGCAATGTTGTATAATTCGAATGACACTTCATGCAAATCTGATATTCTTTTGTCGCTGGATCTACTTTCGTGAAACCAGTTGGTTCTGAAAACAGGTTTGCATTGTCTGTCGGGGTTGGTACTGTTACAGCCCAGGTAGGTTCTACACCCCATGCGCCTTTGAGGGCATTCGAGACTAAGTTGTTTGTACCGTCGTGGGTACCTGCAAGAGCACCATGAACAGAATGACAATCGCCACATTCAGCGTGACGGTTGCCATCGGCAAACCCTGCGGCAGTTTCATCAGCACTATGACGACCACTGTATGTAGTTGTTGGGTGCCCGTAAGTATAGCCAAAGGTCGCTTGAATATTCAAAGCAGCCGCTGACATCGTCTTCACTCCAAAATAATCCTGGTTTGATCCGGCGTTCGGGTTTTGTGTTGTTGAGTGACAGCCGAAACATAGGTTTTCTTCGAGCGGATCGGATGGTGATGCTGTTCCCAACGGATTCAGGATTCGTCCGTACGGGTTGTCGTGGGCGCTGAAGTCACCATATGACTTTGTATTCGCGTCGTTGTGGCACTTGACACAGTTGGCGTTGAAGGTTGAGCCGTCACTCCAAGCACTTGAGACGGCATTGTAATTGTGTGTGCCGGTGGCTGCATCAAAATCTGCTTTTACGATCGGAACAGTCGATGTACTTCCATCGGGAGGTGTATAAGCTTTAGTCTGCGCCGAAGTATGACACGACAGACAAATACCGCCTGTACCTGCTGACTGATAGTCACTATTTGAAAGAACCGCCGCAGAACCTTGAACTACTGAGGTAGTAATATCAACCCTGAGGTTCTTTGCTCTTGCTCCGAAGCCAACGTTTAGGTCGTCACGGAAAATATTATGATCAACATGGCATTGCAGACATGTCTTGGAAGAGATCGTGTAGTCGGGGTTGCTGGACGTGAGCATGTGGTGATACGACGTTGTTGATGGTGTTAGTGCTGTTACGGTTGCACTATGGCAATCGCATGAAGACCCGCCACTTGATTCACCACCTCCTGAAGGGAGGAAGCCACCGTCGTGTGGATGACATGAAGTGCAATCCTTAACGTTGTTGTGATCACGAGCAGTATGTGAATCATCGTTGCGGTAATATTTTGTTGTCGGTAGGGTATGACAAACTTCACAAATTTCTGTTTGCACGCTGTTTTCATCGTCGGCCATTGAACCAGCGTTATCATCTCCTGCAACTGGATCAGGATCGTTATCTGGGTCACCTATACCAAGAGTTTTAAACAGAACAGTTTTAGGACCAGAGTTTGGAGTTTGAATAGTTTCTCTAATTAGGAATATATTGGCTGTGCCATGAGAAGTATGGCAGACATAACAGTTCTGGCCTTCATGTTCTGGTAAGTTATGACAGGCCGAAGCGGGGCCACCACATGCTGATGCATCCGCTGTTCTATGCAAGAGGTTGCCATCACCGAGTAGTGCTGCGGACGTAACAGTTAGTTCATCTGCATTGGCTACATAATCATCAGTTATGGTGCTACTGTTATTATCTGTAATGGAAGCATATAGGTCATAAGTTCCTGTTGCATCAGCAACATCAGGGTCCCATAAGACAGCAGCTTCGTAGTTTGCTCCACCAACATGTTGAATGCGCAATCCTTGTTCTTCATGTTTTGCTGCATTAACGACAGTGATCTCAGTATTTGATTCATCACGAACTTTGATTGTTACTGTAAAGGCGCCCGGTCCGGGCATATCGTTATCAGTGAAGGCTGTTTTTATCATGATACTACCTGCACCGATACGGTTCACAGTAGTTGGCAGAACAAATGTATTGCCGGCTGTGATAGCAGGAACAACATTAGACACGGCATCAATCACTTCAAGTTCATCCAAATTATTCTGGAATACATCAAAGGTAGTGTCGGTTCCTTCACGTACATGAAAATAGAGATCATAGAAACCGAGCTCTTTTGCATCTGGTGGATCCCATGATACAGAAGCAGTATATACACCACCACCATCTTGTGTGATAGTTACTCCACCTGCTCCATTAGTCAGGTCGTTTGCGAGAACTATTTCAGCGACGTTATTAGTATCTCTAATTTTGAATGTGACGTTGTAGGCTAACGGTCCCGGGTCATCGACATCAAGGAATGAAGCGTAGAGAGTTGTCAGGTTTGCACCGATTCGTTCGATTCCTGCAGGCGTAGCATAAGTTGCATCACTTGAAACAACAGGCGAGATGTTTTCACCACCGTTGGTTAATAACAGTTCGTTTGAGTTGTCGGCATAGTTGTCTGTAGCCTCAAGTTCGCCATCGTTAACAAGTGCAAAAATATCATAGTAGTCAAGTGGTGCATTGTCCGGAGGATCGAAACTAATCGTTGCTTCATACGATCCACCTCCAAGGTCAGCTATTAACATCCCGGACTGACCATGTTGCAAAGCATCTGAGACCGTATATATAGTAGAAGAATATTCTGCTCGTAGTAAGATTGTAACAAAGAAAGCTGATTGGCCGGGCTCATCAACATCGGAGAATGGAACAGTAACTGTTGTTGAGGCTCCACCTGCACGATCAACAGAACCTGGAGAAACCGATGATGCTCCTGCAATTATTGTTGGTGCATCGTTGGTGTTGGTTTCTACAATTTCGAGTTCATCAATATTATTATCAAAGCCATCTATTGCAATATCTGTACCATCGTCAACCGAGATGTACAGATCATACAGTCCAACTGTTTGCAGGTCATTTGGATCATAAGTATAATCAACACGATAGAAGCCGACACCCGGGGTAACTTCGGTTACAACCAATCCCGGTGCTCCGTTTGAAAGATTATCAACAAGTGTCAGCTCTGTTAAATTATTTGGTTCGCGAATCTTGATAGAGATTGTAAATGCATTGGGACCTGGTATGTCCCCGTCTGTGAACGATGCAACGATAGTTGTAAAGTCACCTTCAATTCTATTAACCGGTGATTTGGTTACCCATGGGGCCGAAGCATCGAGTTCAGGAAGGTTGTTTGGAAATACTTCTATAATTTCAAGTTCATCTGGATTATCAGAATAATCATCAACGACCTCTTCGAAGCCATCTCTTACTTTTATGTATAAATCATATAATCCTACAGGATGTTGGGCGCCAATGTAGAAGGTATATTGAATTGAATAATCCCCTCCACCCAAATCTGTAATAAGCAAACCAGAAACACCGTTGATGATATCATTGATTAAGATATTCTCGGTCAAATTATCCTGTTGTCGGACTTTTATAGTGATATTATAATTTGAAACTCCTGGTTGGTCAGTATCATTGAACTGAGCAGTTATTACTGTGCTTTCCCCGAGAGCTTTGTTAATAGGTGAAACACTTACCGCAGTAATACCTGCAGTCATTGTAGGAGGATCGTTTATGATAACTTCTGATATAGTTAGTTCATTGTTGTTTATAACAAAACCATCAATAGCATTAGCAGTAGCGGTGCCATCATCAACTTCACAGTAGAGATCGTATGCCCCCAACGTCTGGGCATCGTCCGGATTGTATGTGTAGCTTGCTCTATAGTTACCATTACCAAGGTCGAGAACTGTGAGTCCACCTGCTCCATGCGAGAGATTATTTACAAGAATGAGTTCGGTATTATCGTCAGGTTCTCGAATTTTGAATGTAACAAGGAATGTTGATAAATCCGGTTTATTGCCGTCTGAGAAATCTGTAATGATAGTTGTAGTGTTAGAACCTAACCTGTCAACAATGCCTGATGTTACACGGGTATCATCTGATGCAATGACGGGCGATTCGGGAGGCAGGATTTCATTTATTTCGAGTTCATCAATATTAGCTGTATAATCGTCGATTGCGCCGTCGATGCCATCAGAAATTTCAAAGTAGAGGTCGTATAGTCCTTCGGTTTGTGCATCGTCGGGATTGTATGTGTATGATGCTGTATAGTTACCACCACCGTCGTCGGAAATAGTCAGGCCACCGGCACCATTCTGAAGGTTATTAACGAGAACATATTCTGTTTCAATGTTATCTTTAATCTTAAACGTCACATAGAATGCGCCAATGCCGGGAAGGTCAGCATCAGTGAACGAGGCACTAATTTCTGTAGTGTTCGCACTATAACGATTTACTGTAACAGGTGATACGGTTGTTGCTCCAGCAGTTACGGTTGGTGGGTTATTGGCGACGACATTGGTGATAGTAAGTTCGTCTGTGTTCGGAATGTAGCCATCGGTTGCAGTACCACCAGTCTCTGTTACTTCGAAGAAGAGATCGTAAAGGCCGGTTGTCTGGGCATCGCCTGGATCCCAACTGTATGATGCTGTAAAGCTACCACCACCATTGTCAACAACTGTCAGTCCACCAATGCCGTTAGTCAAAGCATTAACGAGAGTATATACTGTTTCAATATTATCTTTGACTTTCAAGGTAACAGTAAAGTCGCCGACGGCCGGTTGGTCGACATCGGTGAAGTCGGTTGAAATTACAGTTGTATTTGTACCGATTCTGTTAACGGAAGAAGGTGTTACGGTCGTAGCATCTGATACTACTGTTGGTGCAGATTGTGTGGTGATTGTAAATTCGTTATTATTAGCTGCATAGTCATCAATCGCGTTGTCGGTACCATCAGAAACTTCGAAGTATAAATCGTAGAGGCCTGTTGTTTGGGCATCACCCGGATCGTAAGTGTATGACGCAGTATAGCTGCCACCACCGTTGTCAACAACTGTCAGTCCACCAGTGCCATGAGTTAAAGCATTAACGAGTGTATATTCTGTTTCGATGTTATCTTTAACTTTAAAAGTAACCGTGAATGCGCCAACTGCTGGTTGATCGATGTCATTGAAATCTGTTGATATCGTTGTTGAATTTGCACCGATGCGATTGATTGATGCAGGTGAGACGGTTGTTGCACCACTGACTATGGTTGGAACATTGTTAGGTGGAGCATCGTATATGTTTAGTTCATCAATATTGTTATCAAAGCCGTCGATTGCGTTATCGGTACCATCATTTACTTCAAAATAAATATCATAATCACCAAGAGTTTGAGCCGGGCCTGGATCATAAGTATAGCTTGCGGTATAGCTTCCTCCACCACCGTCAGTGATTGTTAAACCGCCAACACCATTAGTGAGAGCATTAACAAGTGTAAGTTCAGTCAAGTTATTTGGTTCACGAATTTTGAGCGTGATTGTAAAGGCATTGATGCCAGGTTGGTCAACATCGGTGAAAGCCGATGAGATCGTAACGATATCAGAACCTACTCGGTTGACTGTGCCTTTGCTTGGGGTTGGTGCACCCAACGCAATTGTTGGGGCTATTTGCTGTGTTATTGTTAGTTCGTCGTTGTTGGCTGCGTAGTTATCGATGGCAATATCGGTGCCGTCGGTAACTTCAAAGTATAGATCGTAAAGTCCGATGGACTGTGCATCACCCGGATCGTAAGTATAAGTTGCAGTATAGTTTCCACCGCCACCGTCAGTTATTGTCAGTCCGCCACCACCATTAGGCTGGTTATTTACGAGCGTATATTCTGCTTCGACGTTGTCTTTGATTTTGAACGTTACATTGAAAGCACCAATGCCAGGTTGGTCAGTGTCGATAAAGTTGGTTGAGATTGTCGTTGTATTCGCACCTACACGGTTAACGGTACCTGGTGCAACAGCAGTTGCACCTCCTGTTACAGTTGGTGCATTGTTGGCAACGACATTGGTAATTGTTAATTCATCGGTGTTGAGAATGTAGCCATCGGTTGCGGTGCCACCAGTCTCTGTGACTTCGAAGAAGAGATCATATAAACCGATCGTTTGAGCATCACCTGGATCCCAAGTATAAGATGCTGTGTAACTACCACCACCATTGTCAACAACTGTCAGTCCGCCAGTGCCATGAGTTAAAGCATTAACGAGTGTATATTCTGCTTCGACGTTATCTTTAACCTTGAAAGTGACTGTCAATGCGCCAACTGCCGGTTGATCGACATCAATGAAATCGGTTGAGATTACAGTTGTGTTGGCGCCGATTCGGTTAACAGAAGTTGGTGTAACTGTCGTCGCATCCGCTACAACTGTTGGGGCGCTCTGAGTGGTGATTGTAAATTCATCAGCATTTGCTGTGTAGTTATCTATTGCGTTGTCGGTGCCATCGGATACTTCAAAATATAAATCGTAGAGCCCGATTGTTTGCGCATCACCCGGGTCGTAAGTGTATGATGCAGTATAGCTGCCTCCGCCATTGTCAGTAATTGTCAGTCCGCCACCACCGTTGGGTTGGTTGTTAACGAGCGTATATTCTGTTTCAACGTTATCTTTTATTTTGAAGGTCGCATTGAAAGCACCAACTCCGGGATCATCAGTATCGGTGAAGTCTGCGGAGATCGTTGTTGTGTTTGCTCCGATACGATTGATTGATGCTGGAGAAACTGTTGTTGCACCACCTGTGATGGTTGGTGCAGCGTTGGCAGCACCTACAACGTCAAGAATGACATCATCAAAGTTGGCTTGCGCAAAACCGGACATATCGTTGCCACCTGACAGATCGCCAACCAAACGCAGAGTATAGGTTCCATTGCCATTGAAAAAGCTTGAAACATTGAGGTTGACTACATCACCCTGAAGGGATGAGCTGACTCCTGGTTCTGAGGCATCGGACCATATATCAATCGAATCTCCGGCCGGTCTGATTATACGTGCATACATCACATGACCTTTAACACCGCTGGGTCCGCCTTCTTTGTACCAATGCAAACTTAGCGTAACTGCGTCTGTTGCATTGATCGTCCCCAAAGATTGTGAGACCGAACCAACGATTTGCTGGTTACGCCCAATATCGGTAATTATCTGGACTGATCCAGCACCGGCACCGGAAGCACCTGCAGTTCCATCCCACTGAACATTTCCAGAACCGGATGGCGCAGGTGTCCAACCTGATATATCTGAAGGAAATGTTCCGTTCGTAATCAGATCTGCTGCATTTGCAGATAGAGGTAAGAGTGAAAGGAGAAGCAATAATGCCGTTGCTACAATTATACTGTAATGGTGAGATTTCGTATGCATAAATATCCCAAGTTAATTCCGATGTTGTGAAAAATATAACAATCTCAGTCCGCCTGTCAAGTGTAAATCCGACCTTATTTCTCGGATTTATAGTCAGTTATCTATATACAGTCCAACTGATTAATTATCGGCAGGAGTAACCTGTTTTGTAATAGCTGGTTACATATTAATTGGGTGAATATCATACCTTTTAGTATTATCTTCCCACTTCAATTTTGCTTCAATTGGTTTGTTTTCAGGAGTCTGTTTTGGAAAGCTAAATAATGACAATTTTACGGAATTAGAATATTGCCTCATTAATATTGTTATATTACTTTACTCCAATGAGTTACAAAGAATTATTTGCACCGCTACCAATCGGCAATAAGCTGACATTGAAAAACCGAATTGTAATGGCTCCCATGACTACAATTTCGGGTAAAGAAGATGGCTCCTTTTCGAGCCAGGAAATCTCATATCTCGAGCAACGAGCCAAAGATGGAGTTGGGCTAGTTTTGTCACCTGCCTGCTATTGTCACAAGTCAGGCCATGCATTTGAGCGACAGGTTGGATCTCATTCGGATGAAATGATAGAATCTCTGAGCCGGGTAGCGGATGTAATAAACCGACATGGGGCAGCCTCTTTTTTGCAGATTCATCATGGTGGAAACGCTGCGAAAGAAAAATTTAGCGGCATGCAACCGATAGCACCATCGGCTGTACATAACAGAACAAAAACCTCGGAGCTTCCGGCTGAAATGACAGAATTGCAGATTGAAGAGATAATTGAATCATTTGCAATGGCCGCTTTGAGGGCAAAGAAAGCTGGATGGACCGGGATTGAATTACATGGGGCAAACACGTATTTATTTCAACAATTCTTTTCTACTTTGACGAACCGACGGACAGATAAATGGGGAGGTAGCTTTGAAAATAGAGCACGTTTTGCCTGTGAAGTTGTAAAAGCTGTGAGGATCAAAGTTGGGAATGATTATCCGGTAGCTTACCGCGTATCACCTGAAGAGCCAGACCCCGATGGATATTCAGTTTATGATTGTATCAAGTTGCTTGAGTTGATAGTTCCACTCGGTATTGATATTGTTCATGTCTCTTCTTGGGAATATGGGAAAGGTGTCAGGAATGATTATCCGAAAGATTCTCATCCAACACTGGAGATTCGGAAAGCACTGCCTGAGAATATCCCGGTGATTGGTGTTGGGTCTATCACAAATTCAGAGCAGGCAATGAAAGTTATTAATAGCGGAATTGAACTTGTTGCTATCGGACGTGCGTTGATACTCAATCATGACTGGGTTAGCAAAGTAGAAGCTGATCGTTCTGATGAGCTGATCGAAAAAGTTTCAACTCTGGAGGAGCTTGACAAGCTGCAGATACCTGATCGTATGAAGATATATATGCGTCGCTGGTGGTTTGCTGAGAAGTAGATTCTGAGATGCTGAATTTATTTATAGTATCTTGTTTGTCCTGATTATAAACTGAGTTCTTAGTTCTTGTTGCAATTGGTCGATAGAAAATATAGGCTTAGGGCAGGTAGTCTGCGGGTCTTGAGTAACTTTTCTAAACAATACATATTTATGTTGAGATGAAGACAATGACAATTGATCAAACAATTTTCAAGACGTATGACATTCGCGGGACCGTTCCCGAACAGATTACTGGTGAGACCGCCTACCAGATAGGTGCATCACTGGCAAAATTTCTGACTCCAAGACAGATTGCGGTTGGACGTGATATGCGTTTGTCATCTGAGGAGATGTTCGAAAATCTCTCCAGAGGAATTACTGACAACGGTGTTGATGTTATTGATCTCGGTTTGTGTTCAACCGACGGTCTCTATTTTGCGGTTGGTAAGTATAACTACGAGGGTGGTGTGATGATCACCGCCAGCCATAATCCAAAAGAGTACAATGGTTTCAAAATATGTCGCAAGAATGCTGAACCGTTATCTCTTGGTGATGGCATGAAACAGATGCTTGAAATGATAGAAGCTGATGATTACCTGACAAATACGCCGTCGAAGGGCATGATGATTCGTAAAGATATAGCTGATGATTACGCAGAGCATTGCCTTTCATTTATTGATATTAAAAACATTAAACCTTATAAAATTGTAATTGATGCCGGCAACGGAATGGCCGGAAAGACTATCGTCCCGGCATTGGATAAATTACCAATAGAAGTCACTAAGCTGTTCTTTGAACTTGATGGGACATTTCCAAATCATCCCGCCTCGCCGATTGAACTTGAAAACCTTGTTGACCTGCAAAAAGAAGTGGCGAAAACAAAAGCTGACTTTGGAGTAGCGTTCGATGGTGATGCTGATCGGATGTTCTTAATTGATAAGAATGGTCGTCCGCTTGGTGGAGACATGGTGACTGCGCTTGTATCAAAATCATTGCTGAAAAAAAACAAGGGTGAGACGGTGCTTTATAATTTAATTTGTTCGCGGGCTGTGCCGGAGCTCATCAACAAATGTGGCGGAAAACCGATTCGCACCAGAGTTGGACATGCGCTGATTAAGCCTTTGATGAAAAAACATAATGCAATCTTTGGGGGCGAACACTCGGGTCATTTTTATTTTCGAGATAACTGGTTTGCTGATTCAGGATTGATTGCATTTTTAGTATGTCTTGAATTGATATCGACAGAAGGTCGGGAGCTTCATGAGATGGTTGCAGAGATTGATCCATTCTTCCGTTCCGGTGAGATAAATTCAAAAGTTGATTCGATCCCCGAAAAGACCAAAGCTGTAAGTGAGGCGTTCGCCGACGGTGAGGCTGACACCGAGGATGGGTTGACTATTTCGTATGATGATTGGTGGTTTAATTTGCGACCTTCAAATACCGAGCCATTGTTACGTTTGAATATAGAGGCATCATCGGAGAAATTGTTGAAAGAACAAACGGATAAGCTATTGGAAATTATCAGATCATGAAATCATCGACTCATTCACGCAATATTTTGGTTGTTGATGACGACCCGAGCTTGCTTGAGTTGTTGGTTGATACGTTACAGACGATCGGCCATACTGTGACTGGATGTTCGGGTGGCAATAAAGCCCTTATTGAATTAAAGAAGAACCGTTTTGATCTGATGATTTCGGATATCAAGATGCCTGACATGGATGGAATTCAGTTACTGCGAAAAGTAAGACGTCATTATTCGAAGATGCCGGTTCTTTTCATAACAGGTGTTATGTCTCGAGATATTATTGGACAGGTTTCACCTGATGGGTTTCTTGCAAAACCATTTCGCATATCTCAAATTGAAGAGTTGATTGAAAATACAATGAATCGCAAATCGGGTAATTTTGAATCGAAAATGCCTCGTGTTCTTATTGTCAGCAATGATGAAAAGAGACGAACTGCAATTTCAGAAGCATTGCAGCTTGGGCAATATCTCCCCTTTGATGCAACTGACGCAACTGATGCGATGCAGAAATTGGAAAACGGCTCTATCGATATGGTTGTAGCCGACCAGAACGAATTGCTCAATAAAAGCAAAAAGCTTGCTTCATCTATTCGAGAACATTTTCCGAATATTAAAATTATTCTCACTCGTGCAGGCGACTCTACGGATGATAATGATTTGGTCGACGATCATGTTGTTGATGCAATTGTTGAAGCGCGGTTACATCCGGGTGAGATTTTATCGACTCTTGATAGTCAGATAATTCCAACAAAAGAATAAGATTTCCAAACGTAATAAATAAACGGCCCTGTCTGAGACAGAGCCGTTTTCTATATAAAAGCTCACAGATAATATTTTATCCAAGAATAATTATTATCCAACGAGTACCTTTTCGAGACGTTCGCACAAGTATTCAATCTCTTCGTCGTTGATAACGAGTGGTGGAGAGATGCGGATAGTGTGACCGTGAGAGTCATTGGCGAGAACACCCAACTCAAGCAATTTACGACAGTATTCCATAGCGTCGCCGTTCTTTACTTCGATACCAATAAAGAGTCCGAGTCCTCGAACTTCTTTAACACAATCAGAACGAGCAGCGATTGCTTCAATTTTTTCTTTTAGGATTGCACCTTTTTCGGCAGAACGTTCGGCTAATTTGTCGTTGATAATAACATCAAGAGCAGCTATGCCGGCAACGCATGCGAGCGGGTAGCCACCATAGGTGGAACCATCGCTACCGGGCTGGAAGACCAAATCCATCAGTTTGCCATTGGCGACAAAAACAGAGACAGGAACCATGCCACCGGAGATAGCTTTGCCAAGGATGACAGCATCGGGGATTACGTTTTCATGTTCGAAGGCAAACATTTTACCGGTACGTCCAAGACCAACCTGGATTTCGTCGAAGAGGAGGATCAGGTCATTGTCGTCGGAGAGTTGGCGAAGTCCTTTCAGGAATCCTTCGGGTGGGATATTCATTCCACCTTCGCCCTGCATCGGTTCGACCAAGATACCGCAGGTATTTGGTGTGATTGCTGCTTTTGTTGCTTCCAGATCACCGTACTCGACGATTTTGAAACCTTGTGTAAGAGGTCCAAAACCTTTTTTATATTTTTCGGAGCTTGAGAATGAAACGACTGTTGTCATGCGACCATGGAAGTTATTGCTGAAGACAATGATTTCCTGCTTACCATCATCGATCCCTTTGGATTTCCATCCGTAGTAGCGAGCTGCTTTGATAGCTGTCTCAACAGATTCAACACCGCCATTTTTAGGCAATACTTTGTTGGGATGATCACCAAATCTTGGTCCGAGTTGGGGAACAGTCTTTGCTGTTTTTTCAAGGAACTCGGTAAGCTTTTCGGTATAGACAACATTTGAAATTACGGATGCATAGTTGTTATTGAGAGCGTCGGTGAGAGCTGAGACAATTTTCGGGTTGTGGTGTCCCTGATTTGCTGCAGAATAAGCGGCGAGACAATCAAGGAATTTATTACCGTCCATATCTGTCAACCAGCAGCCTTCGGTGCTCTTGACAACCATTTCGAGGCGACCATAATGGTGTGCTCCGTAGGTGTGTTCGGTTTCAATTATTGCTTTGGTCTGGGACATTCTCTTACCTCGTTCTATTTCATCTTCGTTCTATTTTCCAAAATCATAATGAATATATCGGCCGGAGCAAGCAAATGCTTTTCCGACCGCTAATAATTCTTCAAAAGTCTATTGGCACCCTTTCGGGGTCACCTTTTGTGCGAACAATCTTCGTATCGGTAGAAATATCGTACTACTTTATTTCAGTTAATAACAAACTTTTTACAATTCAAAAATAGCAAAAAGTTATGCTTTGATCTCGCTCATCCGGGCAGCAATACGGGCGTCAATTTCCAAAACTGATTCTACTCGTGCAGTTGTAGCCATCACTTGACCTGCGAAGAGCACAAAGTGCGCTTTGCCGTCGGTAGTGGCGAATTTTCCATTTAGGCTGGCACCAGCTTCATCGGCAAGGAGCTTGATTTCGGATGCAAGTTCCTCGAACTTTTTCGGCCCCATCTTATGACCTAACATCGTCATTAGAGCACAAAGCAGTTCAATATTCGTTTTTCCGGATGACGGTTCCCCAATCGGATTCGTCTTCTGCATCAAGCCCGACCAGTTAGTCAGATTGCCTTCACATTCAAGATAACCAGCCATCGGAAGGAAGACATCGGCCATCTGAACAGTTTCGGTATCGAACATATCGGATACAACTTTGAATTCGAGGTTGTCAATGAACGAACGATATCGATCATCCTTCGCCGGATTTTCACCGAAGATTATTGCTGCTCGGATTTTATCCTCGCGAATCTTTCGAGAAAGGTTAGTGCCGGAGTTTTTAATTAGTGCGTTCATGTCGATTTGCCAGAGCGAACCGACTTCATCAACCTGTTTTGCATTATCAAGAGTTGCTCCACCCGGAAGGAGACGGTTGTCAAATCCGGCCAGGCGTTGTCCCGTTGTGTTGCACTGCGATGATGTCAACGCAAGTCCTGAACCTTCAACACCAATTTTACCAATCAACATCAGAAGTGTGGTTAACGCTTGAAGGTCGTCGGAGGCACGATCAATGCGACTGTCAATATTGTAAAAGGCTACAACTTTCTTGCTGTTGTCAGTTAGCAGTTTGGCTATCTGTTCGATTTTGTCAGTGCTTACACCTGTAACAGATGAAATTTCATCGACCGCAACATTTGCAAATTCAGCCTTGATCTGATCGTAATTAGCTGTGCGATCTTTGATGAACGATTCATTCACTGTACCATTTGCAATCAATTTGCCAATGACGCCTTTGAGCAAAGTTGTAGCTGTTCCACGACGTGTATCTGCCCAGACATTGGCATACTTGACAAGATCAATTTCTGCCGAGTTGATAACGATTGCTTCGGCACCTTCTTTGAGACGGCGTTTTAGTTGCCATCCGAGTACAGGATTTTCGATTGAAGGATTTCCACCGAGGAAGATGTAAATATCTGCGTTGCGGACTTCTTCTTCGGAAATAGACGACGCTGTACTTCCAATCATTTGATCTAACGCATGATAGTCTGCTTCGTTCTGAAGCGCATGGAACGAACTTATATTATTAGTACCAATGGCGGCGCGTCCAAGCCGACCGGCGAGATAGAGTTCTTCGTTGGTCATCTTGGGAGATGCAGAGACCATGACATGATCGTTTGAATGATCGTCGGTGACCTTTTTAAGACCTGTGATTGCTACTTTGAGTGCTTCTTCCCATGAAGTTTCGACAAGCTTGCCACCCTTACGCACCATAGGTGTTTTCAGGCGAGAACCGTCGAGATAATGTTGATATCCAAAACGTCCCCGTACACAAAGTTCACCGTTGTTTGGACCCGAGTCAGGTGGTGCCCCAGTAACGAAGAAGATATCTTCGGTTTTAACATTGAGTGTAACATTACATCCGACTGAGCAGTAGTTGCATACGTTATATTGCGGTTCCATTATCCATGGACCGGAGCGACGGATCGGCATCCGTTCAACCAGAGTTCCAGTTGGACAAACATCGATGCAGTTACCGCACGAAACACAGTTGGTTTCCTGCAGTGCTTTTTCCATTGCAGGTTTGACAATCGTCTTGAAACCACGATTGACAAATCCGAGCGCGGAAACGTTTAGGATTTCTGAACAGACTGAAACGCATCGTCCACAGAGGATACATTTGTTTGAATCTATTTTGATGAACGGATGTCGTGTATCAACTTTGTAACGATTGAATTCACCTATGAAACGCTGTTGATCAACACCATATTCTGTTGCATAGTCTTGAAGCAGGCAGGAGAGTCCTGCATCGCAACCACACTCGGCGCAACGCATAGATTCGGACTTGGCCATTTCATCGGTGAAGCCACATTCAACTTCTTCGAACGATTTGATACGTTCAGCGGCTGGCATTTCAGGCATCTTATGACGTTCTGAAGGAACAACCTCTGGCAGATCTTCAATCTTGATATCGTGGAAGTTGTGCCGTTTGCTCTCGAATCGTTCAGCCAATGGCTGCACAATTCCAGTACGAATGAAGCGGTCAATGGCACGAGCGGCGATACGTCCGGCGGCGATTGCGTCGACTGCGTCGGCCGGTCCGGTTAAAACATCACCACCTGAGAAAACACCCGGACGATCTGTCTGGAATGTTTTTTCGTTTGCTTCGATTGTGTTCCAGCGAGTGACTTTGATATTTTCGTCATCTTCAACACCATCAAGATCTGGTTCCTGTCCAATCGCGGAAATAATCCAGTCACACTTAATAGTGTATTCTGAGCCTTCGATTTTGACGGGGCGACGACGACCGGAGTCATCCGGTTCGCCGAGTTCCATGCGAAGACATTCAATCGACTCGACCCGGCCGTTCGCATCGGCATTCACTCTTACCGGTGCGGCGAGGAATTCCATTTTGATTCCTTCCTCGTCAGCGGCGTCTATTTCCATTACATTAGCAGGCATCTCTTTGCGTGTACGACGGTATAATAGCGTAACG
>JAUVAR010000218.1 GCA_030591625.1 Candidatus Zixiibacteriota bacterium | reverse complement strand
TGGTGGTTCGCTTGAAACCTGAGAAATCCAACTGGCAGTGAAGGCGTTGCCTTCGTTTTTCTCGCCCATCGTTACGACATAAACGCCGTATTCAAGTTTGCGGAGTACCCGGTTAATATCTTTTGACATATCTCCTGTCCTTTCAAAAAAGCAAATTTAATAGATCCAACGATAATACACAGATTGAAACGTTGCAACGATTTAGATGTTCCCACTCGGTTCAGAGTAGTATTTATTCGAATACCGGCTCTTTTACCTCTCCTATAAACAGGATTGTTTTACTGCTTCTTTCGTAGATGACAAACATGAATGGTCTGTCGGCGATAAAGTCAGGTGGCAACGAAGTAGTCATTGTAACTTGGGTAACTGCGGCGGCTTCGGTCCCTTCTTCATTAACTTCGACAAATGTTTTGTGTTTGACTTCAGATATCCAAACTCCACCACCCGGGACAATACCAGAAAAATCTGCTCCAGCCGTGAAAGCAAGAGGCATCCCGAGAGATTCGAGAACGTCATTTAGCCCATAGGTGCATTCCATTTTGAATTTTGGAAGATTGAGTTCTATTCTTACTATTCCAAGATTCGAAGTCCACTCGTTCCAGCTTTCATTGGTCATTGATGCAACAACTGCATCGATACCGACCTCTTCATGGGGCAGGATGATATACATACCAAAGGAAGAATCACCGTACGGTAGATCAAGGGCATAAAATAGGTTCGTATATTTTGTATTGAAATAATCATGTTTGCGCATCATATCGCATTCGACTGTTTCGGCATCATTCACATTGAATACTGTCGCTATCGTTGAATCAGGATTAAACGGTATAGTCCAGTTCGCTTTGAAATGGATAGCGTTAATGAGGAACATTATTGTACTGGGGTCAATCGCTCCTTCGATAAGCTTGTCGATTTTCCCATTTGTATTCTCACTTACCCATTGATTGATACTGTCCGGTGCTGTTTCCAAGTTAAAGTCAAGCGACTTAACAAGTGCATCAAAGTAATCACGATTGACTGAAACAAAATCATCAACTACCGGCAGACCTTCTCGTGACCAGATTGAGTTGGCGATAGAAAGCGATACATCTAAATCGAGTCTTGTTAACAATCGAATAAATGATTTGTAAGACTGATTGATTTGTTCTTGTGTCATTCCTGCAAGCTCAAGGGTCTGACGCATCTCATCTTTTGTTTCCCCCTTAGCTCCATTGAGGGTCATGCCCAGCGCCATCGAGACTGACAGAGGAGAGATAAAAAGATTTTCATCAGATTGACTTCCTGCTTTAACCTCGCGGTAAAGATTGAAACCAAAATCGTTTGAGGAGCTGCTCAGCTGTAATTCCGAAGATGTCATTTCTGCAGGTGTGCGAATTGGGCCGTCGTCGGCTGAGTCATTGAGAGTCAATGGGTCGGTGCAACTAATCGAGAGCAAAAGGGCAAGCGCCATGACTAAGATTACAAATATATTTTTCATCACCCACTCCTTAGGAAAATGGCACCTTCGATGCGAACATTTTGTAGGAGATTCCCACCGGAATCTCGGTAGTTATACATCAATGTAAGACATTATATACGGCCCAGTCAAGCTACTCACGTAACCTTATACGCTCTCTATAGTAACTTACTATTTTTCAAGCACTTACGAGCCCGTAAAAGGGCTGTTTTTTGTTGCCTTCAGGTAACAGTTTTTGTATTATTGTCTCTCTAACTTATTGCACAAAACCCTGCTCCTGAGGTCCGAATACAGATGGCTATAGAACGACAAAGAATAGAAACGATTTTCCTCGAAGAGGAAATGAAATCATCATATCTCGATTACTCCATGTCGGTTATTACTAACCGCGCTTTACCCGATATTCGAGATGGCCTGAAACCGTCAAATCGTCGAATTCTGGTGGCGATGAACGATCTTCACCTGAACCCGGGTAAGGGACACAGAAAGTGTGCTAAGATTTGTGGTGATACATCGGGTAATTACCATCCACATGGTGAAGGCGTTGTCTATCCGACTCTCGTGAGAATGGCTCAGGATTTCAACTTGCGCTATCCGCTTGTTGATGGTCAGGGTAACTTTGGTTCAATTGATGGTGACGATGCAGCTGCCATGCGTTATACCGAAGCACGGCTGACTCCTATAGCTGTCGAGATGCTTGCTGATTTGGAAAAAGAGACAGTTGATCATGTGCCTAATTATGATGTGACTCTTGAAGAACCGACAGTTCTTCCAGGACGTTTCCCAAATCTTATATGCAACGGTGCAACCGGTATTGCTGTTGGTATGGCAACCAATATGCCACCACATAACCTTACCGAAATCGTAGGTGCAATAATTCATCTGATTGATAATCCTGATTGCACAAATACCGACCTGATGGAATTTGTACCTGGTCCTGATTTCCCAACAGGTGGAATTATCAATGGACGTCAGGGCATCAAAGAAGCGTACGAAACCGGACGTGGACATATTCATTTGAGAGCAAAAGCTGTTACCGAAAGTAAACCGAACGGTAAGAGTGCAATTATTGTAAATGAAATTCCATACCAGGTAAACAAATCAAATCTTCTTGAAAAGATAGCAGACCTTGTTCGTGACAAAAAGATTGAAGGTATTTCCGATCTTCGTGACGAATCAGATCGTGATGGTATGCGAATTGTTATTGAACTGAAGCGTGATGTACCGGCTGAAGTTGTTTTGAATTTACTATACAACTATACAACTATGCAAACGACATTCTCTGTTATCACGCTTAGCTTAGATAAAGGCATACCGACTCTGATGTCACTAAAGCAACAGTTGTTTGCGTTTGTTGAACATCGTCATGAAGTTGTAGTTCGTCGGACCAAGTACGATCTGCGTAAGGCCGAAGAGCGTGCACATATTCTTGAAGGTTATAAGATTGCGCTGGACAACATCGACGAAGTAATTGCACTGATTAAGAAATCAAAAGATGCACCTACTGCACGTATCGGTTTAAAAAAGAAATTCAAACTGACTGACATACAAGCGGTCGCTATTTTAGAGATGCGCCTGCAACGCCTGACAGGACTTGAAAGGGAAAAAATTGAAGCTGAGTATCTTGAGCTTCTTAAGAAGATCAGCAAATTCAAAGCAATACTAGCCTCCAAAGAGATGCGGATGCAGATCATCAAAGATGAAACTACTGAGCTCAACGATAAATATGGTGACGAGCGTCGTACCGAAATTCAGGATGAAGCGGAAGACCTTACTGTAGAGGATATGATTGCCGAAGAGGAAATGGTTATAACTATTTCGCATCTTGGCTATGTGAAACGTCTCTCACAATCGGCTTATCGTCGCCAGCAACGCGGTGGTAAGGGAGTGATTGGGGTGACATCGAAAGATGAAGATTTTGCCGAACATCTCTTTATCGCATCAACACATGATTACATTTTATTCTTCTCCGACCGAGGGCGCTGCTACTGGTTGAAGGTGCATACTATTCCGGTGGGTGGAAAACTTGCCAAGGGTAAACCTATTGTCAATCTCTGCGAGATGAACAAGAATGAGAAAGTTGCTTCATTCTGTCGCATACGTGAATTCAATAATGAACATTTTGTGGTCATGGCAACTCGTGCAGGTATTATAAAGAAAACACAAATTTCCGAATTTAGAAATCCGAGAAAAGCTGGTGTTGCTGCAATGAAAGTCCCGGATAAAGATTCCCTCATGGATGTTGCAGTCTCGGACGGCTCCTGTGAAATTGTACTTGCTACCCGTAAAGGAATGGCTATCAGATTTGCAGAGGAGAAAATTCGCTCAATGGGCCGAACAGCATACGGCGTTAAAGGAATTACTCTTGCTAAGGGTGATGAATGTGTTGGCATGGTTGTTGTAAAACGTGACTCTTCATTGTTGGTCGTGACTGAAAATGGTTTTGGTAAACGTACGTCAATTGAAGATTATCGTATTACCAATCGTGGTGGCAAAGGTATCATCAATGTAAAAACTTCTGAACGTAACGGCGAAGTAGTGGCAATCAAAGAAGTCCTTGATCAGGATGAATTGATTCTTATTACAAAAGAAGGAATCGCTAACCGTCAGGCCGTAAAGGATATCAATGTGATTGGTCGAAACACTCAGGGTGTCAGATTGATCAGGCTCAAAGGTGATGACAAAGTTACTGATGTCGCCAGAGTGGCTCAGGATGATTGATTTATCAAATTGATTTTGACAAATATAACCGGACGCTTGTGAAAATGAGGGTCCGGTTTTTTTATCCGATAAGTTTGCTGAAACGAAACATTATAGTTTTCTCATTCACAGAATAATCCATCCAGAACTTATAATTATTATTTGAAAGGTGACTACTTGCAACACCGAGTGCATCGGCCACAAGGTCTCGCTCAGAAAATCCTACGCCCTTACTTTCCTGCCATGCTTCATACAGAAATCCTGCGGTGAAAGCTACCAGAGGAGTTACAACATTAGTTTTTGAAAAACCTATACGTTTTCCAGTTTCTACAAGAAGCGAACTCCCATAGAAATGCTGAACTTTATCAGGTATCCAAAAGTTATATCCTTGTTCGGTTGATTGAAAAAACCATGGGTCATAATCTGGCAAATCAAAAGCACAGGCATTCGGTGAGAGACCTAAAATAACGGCAAAGATTATTGCACCGATTATTATCTTGGCAGGAATTGAAAGAGAAGGCGCTAAACGAACCTTTCTCACTTTTGTTTTCTTCCTGCTACTGTCTATTTTGTATTTCCGAATCAACATACTTACCATCCAGGTTATATTCTAATCCTTCATAGCACAAAAAACGTGCCGACCTATGAGGTCAGGCTACAATTAGCTAATTGGTTGACAGGTAGTCGTTTAGATGACTGCATTAGATTGCAAGGGGGTGAATCAGAATGAAAGAAGTCGCAAACAGAGTAACATTTTTGGGAGAATCATAGGAGCTGAAAGAGAGGGTTTGCGTTT
>JAUVAR010000146.1 GCA_030591625.1 Candidatus Zixiibacteriota bacterium | reverse complement strand
GGCTGACCACTCTTGATGGAGATTTACTTAATCCATTCACAGAGCGCATTCATTACAACGAAGATCTAAGAGGGTGGAAGTTGGATGTGTGGACAGATGTTGAAACAGGAGCTTTATTTCAAGTGATTGGTACTCGTACTGACAGGTCTGTCGAAGTTATCGTGCCTTCCAACCAACAAGCGGAGGAAGATTTGGTGAATGGTCGTGAGATATTCCATTCGTTCGCTAAAGAAGCACCAACTATGAATTTGGCCGATATCATTGAGAAATGGGGTGGGATTAATGGCTTTCGAGGAGCGAGAGTCGAAATGGTATGCGTCATGCACAGCATAGCAGACGAGCCTCCAACTGCAAGGTGGATTATTACAGGTTTTGATTTGCCGTGGAGCATTGCTGAAAAATTCACTGCTCCTTGCATTACCTGGATTTTTGATGCGACTACGGGCAGGCTCAGGAGGCAATCATCCCGACCAGCGTGCATGCCCTTTGATTCTGAGCCGGACAATGATGCCGGAGAGTAAGTCTAGAGTGGTCCGGACCCGTACCCCACCAGAATGGTGGGCTTTGACCAACGGTTGAAGTTGCTCCCCCCATTTTCACTACCAACTCAGAGTTGATTGTCGTTCAATGCTTATTGTTATGGACACCAAAGTGACAAATACTGATTTACTTCAATCCCCTATAGCTACAGGTGCAAAAAGACCATCACATCACTACAACGACCTTTTTTTTGCACGAGCAAAGCCAATTGTTATTGATAAGGGCTGATAGTAGTTCAGGTCTCGGGACCAGAATAGAGAGCTGACCTACGATAAGAACCCACCTTTCAGGTGGGGTACAGAAGATTGATCATCGTAAAGCTGTACTTTGTTGTTAGCAGTCCAATTTGGGTACGACCCGAAGGGGAATAAACCACGCATCGCGTGGTCTGCCAATATGGCAGTATATGCTTGACCCGAGCCTCGCTATAACTTATTGTATGGCATGGCTTATGACTCAAAAAAGATACTGAAAATTATTAGCGACAAGTCAGCTCACCCGATGAAAATCAAAGAGCTGGCGCACGCGCTGCACGTTACCCCCGAAGACTATGGTTCATTCCGGAGGGTTGTCAAAAAACTGATCGATGAGGGCAAACTTGTACGGCTCAAGCGAGGCCGAATCGGCCCGGCCGAACAGATGAACATCGCAGTCGGCACAATCTCTATCAACAAAGCGGGTCGTGGATTTCTGATGCGCGAAAACGAGCCGGTTGATATTTTGATTCTCACCGAAGGCCTCCTGACTGCATTGGATGGCGACCGTGTTATGGTTCGCATGGCCGGTAAACGGATCGGTCGAGATGCCGGGGTTGTTATCAAAATTGTTGAACGACCCGAACGTAATATCGTAGGTGTCTATCAAAAACGTGGTGGCCTTGCCTGGGTACGACCCGACAACCCGCGTATCCATCGTGATATTTATATTTCTACGGCCGATTCAAAACGAGCCAAAGATGGTGAAAAAGTTGTTGTACGATTAACGATCTGGGATGACCCTCATCTCAACCCGCAGGGAGAAATAATTGAAAAACTTGGCGCACCCGATAAGCCGGGCGTCGATATGCTTTCAATTGTTCTTGGGTATGGCTTCTCCAAGACGTTCGATGCAGAAATTATGGATGAAGCCGAGCGTTCTGCCGCTTCAGATACAGACGGCGAAGCGAAGAAAAGACTCGATCTTACCAGTGAAATAATTTACACCATTGATCCGGCCGATGCGAAGGATCATGACGACGCAGTATCGATTAAGAAAACTAAAGAAGGCTACAGCCTCGGTGTACACATCGCCGACGTTTCATTTTTTGTACCGGAGAACAGCAAACTCGATCTTGAAGCGTTCAATCGTGGTAACTCGGTCTATCTCCCGGGTATGGTCATCCCTATGATACCGGAGGTATTGTCCAACGATGTTTGTTCGTTACGACCCGACAGAAAACGTCTGGCACATTCGGTCTTCATGAATTTCGATAAAAAAGGAAAGATGCTCGATTGGAAAGTAGCCGACACCGTAATTTTGTCCAAAGCTCGTCTTTCTTACGAAGATGTTCAACAGTTTTTTGATACAGGTGAATCTGACCAGATCACTCCAGCTGTCGCAGAGTCCTTAACGCTTGCTCGTGAACTGGCACAAAGGTTAACCTATCGCAGGTTTGCAGATGGATCTCTTGATTTCGATCTACCCGAATCAAAAATCATTCTCGATGATAAAGGTATCGTGATTGATCTTGCTAATCGTGAACGTCTTGAGTCGCATCGTTTGGTCGAAGAATTTATGCTTGCTACCAACCGGGCTGTTGCGCTTGAAATATCACGTCATGGCCTGCCACTTCTATATCGTGTGCATGACCGACCCAACATGGAAAAGCTTGGTGACTTCGCCAATATGATGCGTCGCTTGGGTCATAATTTTGCTGTTTCGAAAACTGTTAAGCCGTTAGAGTTTGCTCGTTTCTTAAAATCAATCAAAGGTCTCCCCGAATCTGAGTTCATCAATGAACTGACTCTGCGTACAATGCAAAAAGCTGTGTACCAACGAGAAAACCTGGGGCACTTCGGTTTGGCGTTCAAACATTATGCACATTTTACTTCTCCGATACGCCGTTATGCTGACTTGCTGATTCATCGCTTGTTGCGAAAAATAAAGAACGGCACCTACCCTGTTGCATACGCCAAAAAAGTAAGAGGTCTCATCGACAATGTCGGACGTCACTGCTCCGAAACCGAACGAACAGCCGAACGAGCCGAACGAGAAGCTATCCGCACCAAGCAGGTGCAATTCATGGCAACTCGTATAGGTGAAGAATACAAAGGTGTTGTCTCGGGTGTAACAACGTTTGGCTTTTTTGTCAGGATTGAGAATCTCGGCGTTGAGGGTCTCGTGCGCATGTCAACCCTTGACGATGACTACTATTACCACGACGAAAAGAACTACCGCATTATTGGACGTCGTTCCGGACGGACATTCAGAATGGGTGATGCTATAGAAATTGGGATTGCATCGGTCAAACCAGAGCTCAAAGAAATCGACCTCTATGTGCTGACACCAAATAAACCAAAGAAGAAAAAGAAAACAGACGTCAAGGCTCACACAAAAAGTAAAATTTTCAAGAGCCGTAAACGCAGGAAACGTTGATTTGAGATAATTCTCATAGCTGGAGATAATACGAAATTGTTATGGTGAATCGTGTTGTTATACTAAGAGCGAATGAAGCATCCGACGAAGGTATCGATTGGTCAAAAATCGGCCGCACAGTCACAAGTCTCCCCGAACTCTATCAAACGGTAAAAGAGAGTCGGGTTGATTTGATATTTGTTGATGAAAGCGAAGTTGTCATTACTCGTTCGATAGCATCGAGAATAAGACGACAAAACGGCCTTACCGATATATGGTCACTGGTTCATGAAACAGATTTTCTCACAGAGCCCGATGACCGCCTCGATGGTCAGCTTCCTCTACAGCTTGGCACTCGTGGGATTACAGATAAGACAAAACAGATACTTGCAGATAAAGATCGTCTTTCTGATTTTCAAATCGTTGGACGTTCCTCATCTATGAAGCGACTTGCCGAGACTATTGACCGGGTTGCGGTAACTAATGTTTCGGTTCTCATTGAAGGCTCCTCCGGTTCAGGCAAAGAACTTGTAGCGCGTGCCTTGCATGACAGGTCATCCCATGCCAATGGACCATTTGTTACCGTTAACTGTGGAGCAATTTCTGAAGGGCTTTTGGAATCAGAATTATTTGGACATGAGAAAGGTGCGTTCACAGGATCAGTTTCCAAACGTGATGGACTCTTTCATAAAGCGAATGGTGGTACGATCTTCTTGGATGAAATAGGTGAGATGTCACTTCCCATGCAGGTTAAACTTCTACGTGTCCTTGAAGATGGCACTTATTATCCGGTCGGCTCATCAACTCCTTCAAGAACTGATGTTCGTGTTGTTGCTGCAACTAATCGTGACTTAGCCGATGCAATTGCGCAGAAAGAATTTCGTGAGGACCTCTATTTCAGAGTGGGTGCTATCAAGTTAGTAGTTCCACGCCTGATGGATCGTCCCGGCGATATCCTTCCACTCCTGCAACATTTTCTCGAAAATTCCACCCTCGATTATTCCGACTCAGCGATTGATCTTCTTGCACGTTATGATTGGCCGGGCAATGTCAGACAGCTTCGTAATTTCTCTGAACGAATGAAAGCGCTAAAGCCAAAAGGCACAATCGACATTGACGATGTAGAACGATTTGTTGCCGAACAACAATCATCGGCAACCAATCTACCGGTATCAACCGGTCGCACAGTTGAAGAGGCGGGACAGGAATTGATCTACCGTGCGATTCTTTCGCTCGGGAACGAAGTGCGCATGTTGCGTGATTTGATTGTTTCTCATCTGCCATCCGGTGCTCCTTCTGAGACCGAAGAAGAAGGTCTCAAATTTGAATCAACACTCTCAATGGAAAACATGGAACAGGCGTTGATAGAGCAGGTACTTACAGAAACAGATGGAAATCGCAAAGAAGCGGCACGTCGCCTGGGGATTGGTGAACGAACACTCTATCGTAAACTGAAAAAATATAATCTAAGTTAATACTGTGAATACTTCTCTTGTGAAATTTCATATTGCTGGAACGTTTATCTTTCTGATTATATTATTCACACAGACATTAACTGCGACTGAGTGGACATACGAAGTGTATCCTTCCGAAGATGAACTGCTTGAAGCATACCTCCGAGGTGACATAGATACGACTGAGTATATAACATTGGCAGAGTTGAATAATCTTGAAATCACCGGCGGTGAGTCTTTTCTACTCGATCAAATCCCAAACGTAACCTACTTCCAACCCGGCGGAGACAGCCTGGCATCGGCAACTGAGTTGCTACAACTCGAACCGTTTGCTTCCAGTTTGAAAACAAATAGATCAAGTGGTGATATCGAGTATCGATTTCAAATGCGCCCCAACGAAGACGACAAATCAGGATATAGATTTCGCACCCGATACAAGTTCAGCAAATATGTTTCAACAGATTTTGGACTCAAGCGTGATTTGTCCGGACGCGAACGATTCACCCACCGGATGGTGGAATTAAAATTTGATCAATTTCCTGTTAACAAAATAATCATCGGATCATTTCGTCATCGTATAGGTCTCGGTAGCGTGATCGGGTTTCGTGGTCGTATGGTCAAATTTGATGATGAACTAAGTAGAGAATCATTAATCTATCCTGATTTTGGTGGGTTCAATGGATTGCTTGTTCGGGGACAAAACGGAAATTTAGATTATGAATTTCTAACATCGAAGCAACGAGACGACATTCATAATATGACCACAACCGCAGGTGATCTATTTTTTGAAGTTGGACAACTTCGGGCAGGAATTATATTTGCACTGACAGAGGTAAGTAATCGTTCGACCAACGCAGCACTAACCGATACAAAAAGTGCTCTGTCGTTAAAATATAAATACAGGCACGGTTATGTTGCTTCCGAAGCTACAATACAATCGGGAGGTTTTGGTTCATCCGGCGCAATTGTAATTGAGGGCCGTCATCGTTTTGAACCGGCGGAGATTCGTTACTCACTATGGGACTATGGCGATGATTTTGCCGACTACACGTCCGGGAGTAAATCATCGAACCTAAGACAATATCAATATTATAATGATATAGATTACAAAATAAGCTCACGACGTACCGGCCAACGAGGCGGTATGTTTCGCACCGTTGCAGTGCTTGCAGATAATCTTCGCCTGATTAGCTCTGCCCTCTATGCTGAGGCTGGGCCAGTAAATTCAAATACGGAACTCTCTGCGGCCATTTCTTTAGACCTTACCAATGGTTGGGAGGGGAAGATCGACCTTATCAATAAAAATAGAAAAAGAGATATTTCAAATAATGCAACTGCCTCTGATGTTCGAAAAATAGCTTCCGAATTAAAATACCGTTCATTGAACACTAATATCAGAACGAGATTTTCTATTAACGATGATAACAAGAGCCAAACATATTTCTCGTTACTTACCGATATAAAATTAAATACAAAGATAGCGGGAGAGATTAGATTTTGGTCGAATTTCTCACGTATAAAGAATGGCATGGTTGAATACTGGTATGGATTCGTGGAACAACAAAGAGATCTGTTCGATCAATTACTACTTGGGATTAAGTTATCACATGCCTATACCAAAAGCCAAACGGTTGCTGATCGTACAACTATATCAGTTGAGTTAAGAGCGTTTATCTAATGAATTTACGAACGACAATAATTCTCATTACTATTTCTATTATCGCAATGGCACCGACTACCAATGCCGACGTTGTTGTGAATGAAATACTTGCGAACGAACCATCGGGCAATGTTAATCTCGAATGGATTGAACTCTTTAATAATTCTACGAACACATCTGCAAATCTTCACTTCTATTATGCTCGTGAAGGACAGGATACAATTTGGCCCGGAGGAGGATTCCTTGCTCCTTTAGAGTACATGGTTATTTGTCGCGATTCAGTCGGGTTTATAGATCAATGGTTCAACGGAAATGATCAGGTAGGTTTTAACGTTGTTGAATCACCAATGACATTGACAAATTTGGGTGGTGTGATATATCTTGTCAAACTTGAAACTGATACAATATCCCAACTCTCATGGTCGGATGAGGGTGAAGACAATGTTTCATGGGAACGATTTCTTCCAACGATAGACACTGGGGGAGCATCAATCGACCCTTCTGGCTCGACGCCGGGCAGAGTAAATTCAATTTCAATCCTGCCTGTTGATTTAACAATCG
>JAUVAR010000159.1 GCA_030591625.1 Candidatus Zixiibacteriota bacterium | reverse complement strand
TTTCGAATGGCCCAGGTGATCCTTCAACCTACTCAAAAGCGGTACAGAATGTCGGACGGGCACTCGCATTAGGCAAACCCATTTTCGGTATCTGCCTTGGACACCAAATTCTTGCTCGTGCTATTGGTGCTGAAACATACAAGTTGAAATTTGGACACCGTAGCCATAACCAGCCATGTATTATGCATCAGGTAAATGGTGACACAACTAATGCAAATCGCTGTTTTATTACTTCACAAAATCATGGCTACGCAGTAAGAGCCGAGGGTCTTCCCTCTGATTGGAAAGTTTGGTTTTCAAATGCAAACGATGGCACAGTAGAAGGTATTAAGCATGTAACCAAACCTTTTTCTTCGGTACAGTTCCATCCCGAAGCAACCCCCGGCCCGGTTGATACTACCGAGCTGTTTGATATGTATGCATCTCAGGTGAAAGGCAGCTGACGGTACAAATGATTGGACGATCCAAAATCGAAACAGTTTTAGTTCTTGGCAGTTCCGCTCTCAAAATCGGTGAAGCGGGCGAATTTGATTATTCCGGATCACAGGCTATCAAAGCACTCAAAGAAGAGGGCATTAAAACTGTTCTGATAAATCCGAATGTTGCCACAATCCAAACTTCTGAGAACTTTGCCGATGAAGTTTATTTCACACCGGTCACTCCCGAATTTGTTGAAAAAGTAATTATTAAAGAACGCCCCGATGCTGTCTTTTTAGGTTTTGGCGGGCAAACAGCTCTTAACTGTGGAGTCGAGCTTTACAGAAGCGGAGTATTCGAAAAATATAATATTCAAATTCTTGGTGCTCCTATTGAATCTGTTATCGACACCGAGGATCGCGACCGATTTGTTAAACGACTGAATGAAATAAATGTCAGTACTGCCCTATCTACACCTACCGCGTCGGTCGAAGAAGCGGTCAATGCAGCTGCAAAGATTGGCTACCCATGTATGATTCGTGTAGCCTATGCACTTGGCGGGCTTGGATCGGGAATCTGTCGCAACGAAGAACAAATTAGAGAAATGGCCACGAGAGCTTTTGCTCACTCCGATCAACTGCTTGTTGAGGAATATCTCGAAGGCTGGAAAGAGATTGAGTACGAAGTTGTGCGTGATGCTCAAAACAATTGTGTCACGATCTGCAATATGGAAAATCTCGACCCGATGGGCATACATACGGGTGAGAGCATAGTTGTTGCCCCATCTCAGACGTTGAACGACAAAGAATATCACATGCTGCGAGAAATTGCTATTCGTGTGGTTCGACATTTAGAAATTGTTGGTGAATGCAATATTCAATATGCTCTCAATCCTCATTCGACTCAATATCGTGTCATTGAAGTTAATGCCCGTCTCTCTCGTAGTTCTGCCCTTGCCTCCAAAGCAACCGGGTACCCCCTTGCATTTGTTGCTGCCAAACTTGCTCTCGGAAGATCACTAACCGATATTTCAAATTCTGTTACAGGTGTGACCTCGGCCTGTTTTGAACCGGCTCTTGATTATATCGTCGTCAAAGCACCTCGTTGGGACCTTAAGAAATTCCATGGGGTGTCACAAAAAATTGGATCGGCGATGAAGTCGGTTGGCGAAGTTATGGCGATTGGACGAAAATTCGAAGAAGCTTTACAAAAAGCATTGCGAATGCTCGAAACTGGTGCCCGAGGTGTTGTCCTTAACGACGGAATAGAATTCGATAATATTAAAGAAGCATTAGCAGAACCAACCGAACAGAGAATCTACGTTGTTGCCGAAGCTCTCAAGCAGGGAATGACTGTCGAGGAAGTTCACAGTATTACTCATATCAGCAGGTGGTTCCTTTCTAAAATTGCAGGTCTTGTTGAAATTGAAAATGAACTTCGTGCTTCAACGATGATAGATTCAGAACTCATGCGTCGAGCCAAGTGCTACGGTTTTTCTGATAGCCAAATCGGTGTCGCTACCGGCACGAAAGAAAACGAGGTGCGCCAGTTGCGCCAATCGTTCAACTTAAGACCTGTCGTCAAACAGATCGACACTCTTGCGGCAGAATATCCAGCGACTACAAATTATCTTTACCTAACCTACAATGGTACAGAAGATGACGTTAGTTTTGGTCAAGAAGGTACTGTTTTGATCCTCGGACCGGGTGCATATCGTATTGGAAGTTCGGTTGAATTTGACTGGTGCTGTGTGAACGCCGTTCGAACACTGCGTGAACTTGGTTACAAAACAATAATGGTCAACCATAATCCGGAAACTGTTTCGACTGACTACGACGAATGTGACCGTCTATATTTCGACGAACTATCATTTGAAACAGTATCCGAAATTTATGACCTTGAGTCACCGATGGGGCTCCTGCTCGCGATGGGTGGTCAAGTACCAAATTCCCTGGCGATGCGTTGTCTTGAGGCTGGTATGCGTGTCTTGGGAACGTCGCCACGAGATATCGACCGAGCAGAAAACAGGCATACTTTCTCAAGCCTCTTGGACTCACTCGACGTACCTCAACCACTATGGAAAGAATTGACCTCACTTGATGAGATTTATGAATTTGCAAATGAAGTCGGCTACCCGGTTATTGTCAGACCTTCTTATGTCCTCTCTGGGGTAGCAATGGCTGTAGCCGGAACGGATCATGAACTGAAGACGTTTCTCAAGGCAGCATCTGCAATTACCCCCGATCATCCGGTAGTGGTTAGCAAATTTATTCTGAACGCGAAAGAAATCGATGTTGATGCAGTCGCACGCGATGGTGAACTTGCCTGTTGGGCAGTTTCTGAACATGTTGAAAATGCCGGTGTACATTCGGGTGATGCAACATTAGTGCTCCCTCCTCAACGGACATATCTTGAAACGATGCGTCGTATCAGAAAAGTTACAACCCAGGTTGCTTCTGCCCTGAATATCAACGGTCCGTTTAATATTCAGTTCCTTGCTATTCAAAACAAAGTTATGGTTATCGAATGTAATCTACGTGCATCTCGTTCGTTTCCGTTTGTTTCGAAAGTTTTAAAAAAGAATTTTATCGATATAGCAACACGTGTAATTATGGGTCGTCCGTTTGATCAGGATGGTCGTTCGTTCATGGAGCTTGACTACGTTGGAGTAAAAGCACCACAGTTTTCTTTTAGTCGATTAGAGGGTGCCGATCCCACGCTTGGTGTTGAGATGGCTTCGACTGGCGAGGTTGCATGTCTTGGATGGGATTTCGAGGAAGCATTCCTCAAAGCATTGATCTCGGTTGGGTTCAAGTTCCCTCTTAAATCTGTTCTGCTTTCAACCGGACCGGTAGAAAGTAAAGCTGCGTTTCTTCCTGGAGCACATCTCTTGGAGAAGCAGGGTGTTAAATTTTTCGCTACCGAAGGCACCGCCGCTTTTCTTAAAGAGAATGGATTTAATCCAACCGTTGTTCGCTGGCCCTTAGATGGTGGCTCACCCAATGCTCTTGATATTGTTCGTGAGCGTCAGGTCGATCTCGTTATAAATATCCCCAAAGATTATCAAAAGAAAGAACTAACCAACGATTATATGATCCGTCGTGCGGCCGTCGATTTTGGTGTTCCTCTTCTTACAAATTTACAACTCGCCCAACGCCTGACAGAAGCGTTAGACCATATTTCGATTGATGATCTTTCCGTACGAAGCTGGCGCATGTACGAATAGCCGATGACACAGTCAGATTTCAAATGTATAACAGGCGTACAGGACAGCAACCTTCTTATTGAGACAGACCTGCGTATCGGCCCCGAATGGCCCGAGTTCATGTTGCATGATCCTGTCGCTGATCTTCTCGTACAATGTTTGGAACGACTCCCGGAATATCAATTTGTATTTGTCGAAGATGACAACCCGGTGCCCGTTGCTATCGCTAATTCAATTCCGCTATTGTGGGAGGGTCGTATTGAAGATCTCCCCGATGAAGGTTGGGACTGGGCTCTCACCAAGGGAATCGAAGACCTTGATGCCGGACGAACGCCAAATATTTTGTGTGCTCTTCAGATTGTTGTCTTTGGAGAGAACCGAGGGCGAGGCATAAGTCAGCAAGCTGTAACAACAATGAAACAGATTAGTGCTAATCATAATCTAAACGGGCTTATCGCACCGGTTCGTCCGAACATGAAGTCCGACTTTCCCGATACTCCAATCGCCGAGTATATCAAATGGGAAAATGATGATGGACAACCGTTTGATCCCTGGCTTCGTGTGCATCATAAAGTTGGTGGACGAATTATCAAGCCGTGTAACCATGCGATGAATATTTCAGGGACTATTTCTGAATGGCAGGAATGGACAAGAATGCGATTCCCCAAAACAGGTGATTACGTCGTACCCGGTGCGTTGATACCTGTTAATATTGATATCGAGTCTGACAAAGGACTATACATTGAACCTAATGTATGGGTTCATCATGCACCGTAACATACAAATATATAGCAATGCCAGATTAGTTTTCTAATTCTGAAGACCAGTTTTGTATTAGTACAACCGTAGGTATCTTTTCTATGCCTGGACGAGAGTTTACGAGAAACCTGTTTCCGTTATCGAACTGATCGTAAATTGTCCCAGGACGAAATGCTCTAACTTCAAACAATGGTTCGATCTTACCAACAACAAAACTTGCTCCACTCCCATCAACTTCAGTAGCGTGGATAACATCGTTATTATCGAGGAAGAAAATCGTTGCATCATCCTCCGACCACCTCGGTCTGTCACCTTCATTGATTGTGATCTGCCACTTTCCTGCTGGTTTGGGGAAGGCTGAAACATAGATTTGTTCTTTACCTGTTTCAGAAGACAGGTATGATAACCATCGGCCATCATGCGACAACTTACCTCCCCCTTCTGAAAACGGAGATGATGTAAAATTCCAAATCTCTTCCGGCTTATCTACAGGCAGGACAAAAATGTCACCATCACCGATTGAGTAGTTGGCCATTACGATGTACTTACCATCGCTTGACCAGCAGTTTAAGTAAATATTTTCACTACTCACATACAGTAGTTGAGCTGTATCGGAGCCATCGACTGCTTTGGTATAAATTCCTGGATCAATCTTGCGGTCAGAATAGAAAGCAACTCTCTTTCCATCCGGAGACCAGATTGGAGTCCGATCATTCGATGGATTGAAAGTTAATCTTGAAGAGAAACCTCGCGAGAGATCGTAAATCCAGATATCAATATTGGAGCTTGCTTCGTCCAATTCGCTTGTTACTATTTTGGTGCCATCGGGTGAATAGAAAGGACTGTAACGAATCGCCAGTGAGCCGATAGAATCGATCTGTGTTCCTTCGCGATCAACGATCTTGAAATAAGCTCCTCTGCTTACTTCGCCCGAGCGATAAATTATCTGCCCTTCCTCTGATGCATCAAAAACTGATCTACTCCAATTACCAATATGTGACACTTTTTCTGCAATAGGTACAGCATCTCCAATAAGTTCCAGTGCGTCAGAATCGAAAGGCTGAGCCATCAAAGTAGATTCTCGCGTGAATAAGATATGACCTTTTGAATAACCAATAGTTGATCTAGTTCGTATCAGTCTCTTTACTTCCGGCGAGTCGAGCGAACCAACACAGATTGCATCCTGCTCCCCACCAGTTTCACCTTTTGTGCGTGCCCAAAACAGGAAGTGACGACCATCAGGTAGAAATTTTACCCAACGATGAGTATAATCTCCAATGGCTGAATCAAGTTTTGTCACAGGATATGATTCCCCTCCAGCACCAGAAACTTGATGGATAACGCCAGTGAAGGTTGGCGAGAAGAGGATTATATTTTCTTTATTCCATGTACCGCCTCGTCCGGTGGGAGCATCACAGATCGTCAATGTTGGACCACCAGTTGATAGTATTTTCTTAAGATTACCATTTGCGAAGAAAGCGATGTAGTCACCATCATGCGACCAGAATGGAAAATATGCTCCTTCTGTGCCGGGTAATGGTAGTGCCGCAAGCGAACTCAACTGTCTCACCCACAACATTGGTTCTCCACCAACTGTGTCACTCCCAATAAAAGCGAGTCTTTTCCCGTTGGGTGAGAGTGCCAATGCACCGCCTGCCAGAAAATTAGAAAACTTGTAACCTTCAGGAGCTATGATATTTGTTTTTATAACAGAAGGGACTTCGATCCACTTGGCGCCATATAATCCACCAAAAACAAGCGTAGTTGCTGCAAATACAATAGTAGCTATAAGAAGCAGTCGCTGATTGACTCGCCGTTTAACAGAAACCGGGATTGGAATCCCCGCCTGCGAACCACCTTCGACAACCCCCTGCAAAGCTCGTTTCAGATCACCTGCCGACTGCCAGCGTTGAATGGGATCTTTAGCGAGACATTGCCGAATCGAACGCTCCAGCATAGGTGGTGACAACGGCTGAAGCGATGAAATTGACTGCGGTTCTTCTTTTAGAATAGACGCTATCAGACTTGCCTGCGAATTCCCCGAGAACGC
>JAUVAR010000090.1 GCA_030591625.1 Candidatus Zixiibacteriota bacterium | reverse complement strand
CACGCTCCATGTCAAGAAAGGTCGGATCAGATTATAGATATTCAGTATCTATAGCAGGATACATTTTTAGCTAAAGATGGCGGGTCCGAATCGCGCACCCGCCCTACGAAGAATTATGCCACTATCCTCACGGAACCCACCGCAAGTGAGTGGGCGACCCATGAACAAGATTAACTGAACGCTGTTATGACAGCCAACCCCATCAGGATCAGACCACCGATGATGGCGGCAGTGCGAGAGAATTTTATTCCGACCGAATGGCCCGACACAAGTCCAATGATTGTCATAGCTGCTGCAACAACTCCGATCACCAAAGCCGGCTGCAAAATATCTACACCGACCAACGCAAGCGAAAGTCCGGCAGCAAGTGCATCAATAGAAGTTGCAAACATAAGAGCCAAAAGTGAGGCACCACGAGTTGGGTCACCCTGCCATCGTTTCTCTGCGGTTTGGAATTGTTCGTAAATTAGATGAGCCCCGATTCCAAAAAGTATCGCTCCGGCAATCCAGTTCCCGGCCGATCCAACCCAATCATACACGAATGTACCGATCCGAAACCCAATTAGTGGCATCCCAAACTGGGCAAACCCGAAATGGAACGATAATCTGAATATAGTCCAACGGTCGAGCTTGCCAAGCTTGATCCCAACCGCCACAGCGACCGCAAAAGCATCAAATCCTAAGGCAAACGCCAGAATTATTGCATTAGTAATGTCCAATCAGTCGTTCCAAATAGTTAATTCGTTGTCATTCAATACGATAGCTCTCATATGTCAATTAATACAATAATGGACGATATAGCAACCTGAAATCTCTCAAATCCTAAATAATGGCGGAACAAAAAAGGTCCAATTTTATTCCATAATATACTTTACAAAATTGTAAGGTATTGTTATAATGTCCCGAGATAAACAATTGTAGGAGTTTAAGTATATGAGAATTACAGCGGTAGAAGAATACGGACTTCGCTGTTTGCTCAATCTCGCCCGTGGTGGTATAGATAAGCAAATGTCGATATCGGAGATAGCTGAAAACGAGGGTCTCTCGGTCCCGTATGCTTCCAAGCTCCTTTCGATCCTTCGCAAACAAGGCTTGGTGACAGCATCACGCGGTCGTTCGGGTGGATTTCATATTTCGAGATTGCCTGAGCAGATCACACTCTACGAAGTGTTAACGGCCCTTGGTGGTCCGTTGATTGATCCCAATCATTGCAGCAAATACTCCGGTCAGCTTGAGCAGTGTGTACATATTGATTACTGTACTGTGCATGATGTACTCGGTGGACTGGCAGGATATATCCAGACATTTTTGACCGGCACTACAATTAAAGAAATTATTGATGGTCTTCCGGTTGATTTCAGAAAACATCCTGAAGCTCCCTTTGAAATATCAGATAAAGCTCTCGAAGGTGAGCTTAGCACTATTGAACATACAGAAAAAGAAGAAATGAAATCTAAGGAATAACATAGATATGAGCGATAAATCTACTCTTTTCAAATTTGATAATATTAGCGTCACAGTCGAAGGCAAACAGGTTGTCAACTCTGTCTCGCTAAATATTAAACGTGGCGAAGTTCACGCTATCATGGGACCGAACGGTTCGGGTAAGTCTTCCCTTTCCAACGCCCTGATGGGTCACCCTGCATACAATATCACGAACGGCCAAGCGGCACTTGACGGTGTTGACATTTTAGGCATGGCTGCCGATGAACGTTCGCGTGCCGGACTGTTTTTGGCTTTTCAGTATCCACTTGCAATTCCGGGTGTGACAGTTGCTAACTTTATGCGGACTGCACTTCAGGCACACCGTGGCAAAGATGCCGACATGGCTGATTTTAGAAAATTGTTTAAGAAAAAGATGGCCGACCTTTCGATTGACCCAACATTTGCGACACGTTATTTGAACGACGGTTTCTCCGGTGGTGAAAAGAAACGAATTGAAATTCTTCAACTTTCGGTTCTTGATCCCAAGATGGCGATTTTAGATGAAACTGATTCGGGTCTTGATATCGATGCGCTCAAAGAAGTATCGAAGGGGATCAACGAATACAGGAATAATAATAACGCTGTTCTAATGGTTACACATTATCAGCGCCTTCTCAATTATGTAAAACCTGACTTTGTTCATGTGATGATGGATGGACGCCTGGTAACATCGGGTGGACCGGAACTCGCTCTTAAGCTTGAAGATCAGGGATACGAATGGGTTGAAAAAGAATTCGGGCAGAAAGCAGAGGCTTAAAAATGTCTGATTCAATACAAAAACAGAAAGAGAGTCTGGCCGCTCTTAACGAAGATTATGAATCAAAGTACGGTTTTTCCGATCCTGTTGATTATTTCCACAAAGGTGCCAAGGGGATCAATCATGAAGTAGTCGAGATGATTACCAAGATGAAAAAAGAACCGCGCTGGATGGCCGATATCCGTCATGAAGCGCTCGATATCTTTCTTTCGAAACCGATGCCTGCATGGGGTGATATCAAATTGATAAACGAGATCGACTTTGATAATATTTATTATTTTATGAAGCCGATTGAAAACCAGCAGAATTCATGGGATGACGTACCGGATTATATTAAGAAGACATTTGATCGTCTTGGGATTCCTGAAGCTGAGAAAAACTTCCTCGGTGGTGTGTCGGCTCAGTATGAATCCGAAGTTGTTTATCATTCGATGAAAGAAGAATTGAAAGAACAAGGTGTTCTTTTTCTCGATATGGACAGCGCCCTGCGCGAACATCCTGATATTGTTAAGAAATACTTCGGTACGATTATTCCAATGACCGACAATAAGTTTGCCGCGTTGAACACGGCGGTCTGGTCGGGCGGATCATTTATCTACGTACCGCCAGGTGTGCAGGTTACTGTTCCATTGCAGGCTTATTTCCGTATCAATGCGGAAAACATGGGTCAGTTTGAACGGACATTGATTATTGCCGACAAAGGTGCTCGAATACATTACATCGAAGGATGCACAGCACCAACATATTCGACTGATTCATTGCACTCTGCGGTTGTAGAAGTTTTGGCCCTCGAAGATTCCAATATCAGATACACGACGATTCAGAACTGGTCTCGCAATATTTTTAATCTGGTTACCAAGCGTGCCAATGCACATGCCCGGTCAACTGTGGAATGGGTTGATGGTAATCTTGGTTCTCGTCTGACTATGAAATATCCATGCATTCAATTGCTTGGTGAAGGTGCCCGAGGTGAAATATTATCGGTTGCCCTGGCAGGTACTGATCAACATCTGGATGCCGGCGCCAAAGTTATCCATGTCGCTCCTAATACGTCGTCGCGGATAACTTCGAAGTCGATTTCTAAAGGTAATGGCCGAGCATCTTATCGTGGTCTGGCTAAAGTTCACAAGAATGCAACTGGCGCAAAATTGGCTGTTGAATGTGATGCTCTGCTCATAGGCGAGGAAGCTCGCTCTGATACTTACCCTACGATTGAAGTAGATGCTAAGAATGTTGCAGTCGAGCATGAAGCACGCGTATCAAAGGTTGCCGAAGAGCAGTTGTTCTACCTGACAAGTCGTGGTCTTACCGAAGATGACGCCAGGCTTTTAATTGTTAACGGTTTTATGGAACCATTCACCAAGGAACTGCCGCTTGAATATGCGGTTGAGTTGAATCGTTTGATCGAATTGGAAATGGAAGGATCAATCGGATAATGAATATTGTAACAGATTCAAAATATATGATTCCACATCAGTCACCTGCTCTTGAGAGAGGTCCTGCATGGCTGCGTGAAAAACGACGTGCCTCGCAAACTGAATTTAATGAGCTGCCTCTCCCCCGTCGGGGATTGCATCTCTGGCGATACACTGATCCCTCTGGTTTTATGGCTATTCCTGACAGTGCCGACGAAACGGCACCAAGTGAAAATTACAAGCTGGTAGAAAAGCTTGAGTTGGATCATTTGAAGTCGGGTAATCTTGAAGCTTTAGTTACAGACTTCGGCGGACGTGATATTAAGGTCAGTCGTTCCGGTGATGATGTAACCAAAGGACTTGTTATTTCATCACTATCGGAAGCTGCCAACAGTCATGCCGAGTTGATTGAAAAGCATCTCTACTCACTCATTGGTGGGTCATCCGGTAAATTTGAGGCGATGAATTCAGCTCTATGGAACGATGGTATTTTCATCTATGTCCCCGACAACGTTGAAGTCAAAAAGCCTCTGCATTTACTTCGTGAAGCAGGTGTGGAAGGATCTATACAGTATCCCAGATTACTCGTTGTTGTTGGCAAGAATGCATCATTGACAATTGTTGATGAGTATGGAGGTGGATCATCTGATTTCCGCAATGGACAATCTTACTCCAATGCTGTTGTTGAAATAATTGCTGAGCAGGATAGCCGCTTGAGATATATTTCGCTCCAGCGTCAAGCTTCCGGTATGCAGTCGTATTTGACCCATCGAGCACAAGCTCAAGCGGGTGCATCGATACTAACTATCCCGTTGGTCTTTGGTGCTGCAATCTCGAAACAAAACTTTGGTGTCTTGCTTGATGGCAAAGGTGCAGATTCAAAAATGTATGGATTGTTGTTTGGTACCTCGAGACAACATTTAGACAATCATACCCTGCATCATCATCGGGCCGGGATGACAACTTCTGACATTGATTTCAAGGTAGTTCTTCGTGACAAAGCGATGTCTGCCTATACCGGTTTGATTCGAATTGAAGAAGATGCAAAAACATGTGAAGCATATCAGGAAAACAGAAACCTTCTGCTAAGTGATTCAACACGAGCACAAACTGTTCCTGAGTTGGAAATATTGAACGAAGATGTAAGCTGCTCGCATGGTGCCACAGCCGGTCCTATTGACCCGATGCAGATTTTCCAACTTCAGAGTCGTGGCATTCATGAGGCTGATGCAGTACGGATGATTGTTTCTGGATATGTGCAGTCAAGTTTGAAACTTGTGCCCGAAGATCTTCGTGAGAGGATTAGCGAATTTGTAGCCCATCGCCTGGAGGATATCTAACTTTGGCCGAATGGATAAAAATTGCAACGGTCGATCAGATTGCAAAAGATGGAATGAATCACTTTACGTCCGGGCCTGACAGAATTGTTATTGCTCACACGTGTGGTGGTTATCATGCCTTCGTTGACCAATGCACGCATGAAGCGGTTCCTCTTTCTGAGGGGTTCTTAAGAAATGGTGAATTTATTTGCCATGCCCACGGTGCCAAGTTTGATGCCGTTAGCGGAGAAGTTACTGCACCGCCAGCGATAGTACCGATTGAAAAATTAGAACTGCGCCTCGACGGGCAGGATATAATGATATTACTTGATGACTGACAGGGATTAAAACAATATGCCAACTAAGACTGACAAGAGGACTACCGGATCGGGGCGCAACGACACAGGTATTGATACTAATGCGGTTCGTGCTGATTTCCCTATTCTTACCAGGGAAATAAATGGGCATCCGTTGGTCTATCTCGATAGCGCGGCATCATCGCAAAAACCAAAAGCAGTTATCAATTCAATCGTTGATTACTACGAAAATTATCATTCGAATGTTCATAGAGGTCTTCATACGTTGGCAGAAAAAGCAACCAACGCCTACGAAAACGTTCGTGGTCGTACAGCGCAGTTTATAGGTGCCCCGCATGTTGAAGAAGTAATATTTACTCGTGGTGCAACTGAGTCGATAAATGCGATTGCTTCGGCATGGGGTGACGATAATGTTGGGGAAGGTGACGAAATTGTCATCACCGAAATGGAACACCATGCTAACTTTGTCCCCTGGTACGCTCTTGCCAAACGCAAGAATGCCATTCTTAAAAAGATTTCGATCACAACCGACGGCCAGCTTGATCTTTCAAACCTGAGTGAGATTATAACCGAACGTACCAAGGTTGTTGCGGTCTCACACATGTCGAATGTTCTTGGGACGATTAACCCGATCAAAGAACTTGCCCAGGCAGCCCATAAAGTTGGTGCGATTCTCGTAGCCGACGGTGCTCAGGCTGTCCCTCATATGCCGGTTAATGTTTCTGAACTTGGAGTAGATTTCTATGCGTTTTCATCGCACAAAATGCTCGGTCCGACCGGTGTTGGTGTGTTATGGGGCAAGAAAGAAATTCTTGAGAAGATGCAGCCATTTCTATATGGTGGCGAGATGATTCGTGAAGTCAGTTTTGAGAAAGTAACCTGGGCTGACCTTCCCAACAAATTTGAGGCAGGTACACCGAACATTGCAGATGTCATCGGATTCGAAGCAGCCCTTGATTATCTTGAGAATCTCGGCATGGATAATATCCGCAGACATGAAATTGATGTAACAACTTATGCTATTGAACAACTTTCGAAATTAAAAGGTATAACGATTCAAGGACCACATGATGCAACCATGCGTGGTGGTGCTATTTCCTTTACCGATGCAGATATTCATCCGCATGATATAAGTACGTTTCTTGATTCCAAAGGGATTGCAGTACGTGCAGGACACCATTGTGCCCAGCCGTTAATGCGAGCAATGAATATTATTGCTACAGCACGAGCATCTTTCTATATTTACAATGACCGTAAAGATGTTGACACTCTTTGCAATGCATTGACCCAGATGAGGAGTTACTTCGGACTATGAGTTCACAACTAGATGATATGTATCGTGATATTATTCTCGATCATTTCCGCGCACCCCGGGGAAAAAGCAAATTAGATAAGAAAGATTTTTCATCGGGCGGACACAATCCATCGTGCGGCGATGAAATAGAGATGGACATTAAAGAAGAAAATGGTGTCTTGAAAGACATCCATGTAAAATGCCGAGGATGTGCTATCTCTGTAGCGTCGGGTTCGATCCTTGCAGAAGCTGTAAAAGGCAAACCGTTTGAAGAGGTTGTAAAAATTGCCGAGGAAGTCCGCAAAATTCTCAAAGGTGAAGAGGGAGTGCTCTCGGAAGACTTAGAAGATGTCGATGCTCTCAAAGGTGTAAGGAAATTCCCGGTACGAGTTAAGTGTGCCTTGCTGGCATGGTTGACTCTCATTGAAGGGATCAAAAACTATAAATCGGAAGATGGAAAAGAAAATCCAACCATCTCAACTGATGAGGATGATAAATAGTTATGGCTCTTCCCACCAAAGAACAAATCATGGACGCACTTCGTCCGGTGATGGATCCAGAAATTAGAATTGGCATTGTCGATCTTGGATTGATCTACGATGTTGAAATAAATGATGATGGTGCAGTTAAAGTTAAAATGACCCTGACTACTCCCGCCTGCCCCTATGGAGAGATGTTATTAGCATCTACTCATCGAGCGGCTGAAGAACTTGACGAAGTAACTTCGGTAGAAGTTGTTCTCGTTTGGGATCCCCCCTGGGTACCCGAAGAAATGTGTTCTGACGCTGCCAAGGACCAGCTTGGTATCTGGTAAGTGTTTACAGCTTTTACTAACTGATACAAAGTCACATTCTTCCTGATCCGTCTGGAAATCGCTTGCTTTCGGGGCTTGCCGGCGATAGATTAAAAATAGTCATCAGTCCTGAAATGATGATTATAAATTTAGAAAACTAATTCGAGGCTTATGAATAACCAACGACCAGATAAATTTTCCCGGAACAATAGTTTACTTGTATGGTGGAACCGTCTCCTGGGTAGAGTTGATACCCCGGAAGTGGAAAAGAACCGTCGTGCCGGAGTGAACAAATCCGAATTATTTGAAGAACAAACTATGTTTTGCCAACATGCTCGCATCACCAGATTTGCGGCTTCCACCTTTGGAAAGATCAGACGATTCCGTAAGGATCGTTTTTTGTCAAAGGGTTGCCCGCTTTGTGGTCTTCCGGTTCCCGGAGACCGGGCGATGGAGTATGTCCTGAAAATATGGTTTATCGATGGTGATGGTTACGAATACAGTTTCCGCAACCGTCCCGAAGATGAATGCTATACAATTTCAGACAACGTCCTTAAAGTCTTTTTCAAGAACGCTGTTGTCTGCTATCCTCTGGCCGTCATTGGTACGATCGAATTTAAGGCACGCTCATTATCTTTTCAATCGCCTGAGGTTGTTGAAGCTGAGCGTATAATTGCTAAACTGAACGACTCTGAATAATACTACTGTCGGCTTTACCGCAGACAGTACATGAATGAATAGATTCCGGTTTGATGTCATAAGATGTCAGACCGGTTTTCATATATTGTTCAATCTGAATCTCACTCTAAATAATTAGATCATTCTATATCGATATCGATATAGAATACCTAAAAAGAAAAGGCCGCTCACTATATAAGTGAACGACCCTTGATCTAGTCAGTAGCTACAATCTACTATTAATAACCCTGTTCCTTGGTATGACACTCGGTACAATTCATCTCCTGCCAGGCAAGATCGATATCTTCCGGGTGTTTGAACACAAGACCGGAGATATCTGCCTCGAGTGAGTCGGGCATTTCAGATGGTCCCTGTGCAACGATAATGTGACAGGTATTGCAATCATGCGAGAGCTTCTCACCCCACTGAGTTTCTTTGACACCGTCATGACAACGGAAACAGCCATCATCGACGAAATGACTCAAATTGTTCTGTCTCGCACGATAATCGGTTTTCATTTCGGGGAAGAAATTATTGGCGAAGATATCCTGAAGCGTTTTGCCTGCCTCTTCAATTTTCACCTGTAGCGAGTCAGTCAATTCTGAATAGTTTTCATGATAGTAACCGGTAAGTCCGGTACGAATAGAATCGAGAGCTTCATCGGTTGTCTTGTAGTCAGCCATTAGCAATTCAAGACCAACAGAGCGGACATCGGGAAGATCTCGTGAAATTCTTCGAGTCGAAAGGGCCAGGTTGATTCCACTTGCCGGGGGAAGGAAGACATGACTCGGTCTATTATGACAGTCCATACAATCGAACTTGCGAATTTCAACATTAGGATCATTAGGATCGGGGATCTCATCTTTTGGCATATCCGGATCTGTATAAATATGTACTGTGCCGTCATCTTTAGTCATACGAATCCATGGAATATTTTCACGTTTGTGATCAGTTGCGATATACTCAACAACACTCTCTCCAAGCATGTGCCAATGTATTCCTTCAAGACCACCGGTACGCGGGTTACCACCACCGATT